>JANNQH010000803.1:0-11642 GCA_031400655.1 Deltaproteobacteria bacterium
ACAGTGCGGGCGACCCGGCGAATCGTTCGCGACCGAAAATGAAAACCCGCCCGCAGCGAAACGGGCAACGGAGAAGCAATCGACCAGCGTGGGGAGCGTGGATGTTGGATTCACGCGCCACGAAGCGAGGGGTCGGGATACTTACAGGCGGCACGGTGGATCGGACAGATCGCCAAACGCCGAGTTCGTTTCCTGGATCGTTCGCAGGTCGGTCGTTTCCCACGGATATCGAGGGGATGACATGCCCGTGATCAAGATCAAAGACAGCGAGTCCTTCGAGGGCGCGCTCAAGCGTTTCAAGAAGACCTGCGAGAAGGCGGGAATTCTGACGGAGCTCCGGCGTCGCGAGTACTACGACAAGCCGAGCATCCGCAAGAAGAAGAAGGAAGCGGCCGCGATCAAGCGGGCGCTCAAGAAGATGCGCCGCTCGGTAAACTAGGCGCACCCGACAGAATCGACGAGAGGGTCGACTTGAGCCGGATCCCCGACAGTACGATTGCGGAGATCCGGAGTCTGGCCGACATCGTCGGCCTGATCGGGCGTTATGTCGAGCTGAAGCAGGCCGGCCGAAACTGGCGTGGTCTGTGCCCGTTCCACAACGAGAAAACGCCCTCGTTCAACGTCAGTCCGGATCGCCAGATCTTCCACTGCTTCGGCTGTCAGGAGGGTGGCGACGTCATCGCCTTCCTGATGAAGCACTCGGGGCTCTCGTTTCCCGAGTCGGCGCGGTCGCTCGCTACGGAGCTCGGGATCGAGATTCCCGAGGAGCGTGACGCGGGCGAGGCGGGTCTCACCGCGCGCCTCTTCGAGGCCAACGAGATTGCCCAGTCGCTCTATCGCGAAGCCCTTCGCGAGCCCGAGGGCAAGCTCGCCCGTAACTATCTCGTGTCACGCGGCTATGACGGACGCCTCGCCGACGAGTTCGGCATTGGCTATGCGCCGGCGCGTTGGGATGCCGTGGCGAGCCGCCTGCGCGAACGACACATCGCTGCCGAGATCGGAATCAAGGCCGGCCTCCTGATCGATCGGAAGTCGGGCACCGGGAACTACGACCGTCTGCGCGGTCGCCTCACGTTCCCGATCCAGGACGTGCGCGGTCGCGTGATCGGTTTCGGTGGGCGCGCCCTCGAAGCGGATCAGGATCCGAAATACCTCAACACGCCCGAGACCCCGATCTTCCTGAAGCGCCAGGGCTTCTATGGCTTTCCGGACGCCCTCGAGTCGATCCGTCGCGCCGGGCGTGTCGTGATCTGCGAGGGTTATTTCGATCGACTCGCATTTGCGCGCGCGGGCCTCGGCGAAGCGCTCGCGACCTGTGGCACCGCGCTCTCGGCCGACCACGGCCTGCAGCTGCGCCGCCGCACCCGCGAAGTCGTGCTCGTGTTCGACGGCGACCGTGCCGGCCAGGCGGCCACCGAGAAGGCCCTCGCCGTCCTGCTCCCCCACGGCCTGCGCGTGCGCGCGGCCCTGATTCCCGGCGGTCAGGACCCGGACGACTATCTCAAGCAGGAAGGTGCGGAAGCGCTCCGCCGCCTGGTCGACGAAGCGCCCGACGCCCTCGAGCTCACGATTCGCAACGCGCTGCGTCACGGAATTGCGAGTCCGGACCAGAAGGCCGACGCCGTCGCGCGCGTCGCACCGCTGGTCGCGCGCGTCGCCGATGTCGTGTCCCGCGACGAGTACTCGCGACGCCTCGCCCTGGCGATTAACGCCGCGCCAGCAGCCGTGGCCGCCGTGGTCCGGGAGGCGGCGCGAAATGCGCTGCAGACGCCCTCGGTCGACGGCGCGGCACTTTCGCTCGAGCGCGAGCGGCGCGACGACCCTGAAGAACGGCAACTGCGCGCGCTGGCCCGACTCTGCCTTCAATCGCCGCAGCTGGTCGGTGACGAAATCGCTCTGCAAATCGAAGAAATACTGCCGCTCGGTGCGTGGAAGTCGATCATCCGCGAAATCATCGAGGCGGGACAGCGGGGCGAGCTGGCTGCCGCAGCAGGCGGCGGGGTGGATCCGTTCGCAGTCGAGGGTCGCCTCGACCAGGATGCACGCGGACGCCTGCGGGAAATCGCTGTCGACGACACACCGATCGATGCGGAGCGATCCGTCGAGCAGGTGCTCGCGGATCTGATCGGCTGGTTCGAGGCGCGGCGCCACGCTGCGCGAGAGCACGAGCTGACCCGCCAGCTGCGGATCTCTGATGAGGGCTACGAGGACCTGCTCGCGAAGAAGGACGTTGCCCTGCGAGAGCGCCGCGCTCGCCTCGGCGCTCGTGCCGGCTCGAGCGCCCAGACGACTCGCAGCAGCCGTCCACCTGGCAGCAGCCATCCACCTGCCAGCAGCCATGCACCTCGCAGCAGCCATGCAAATGAGCGACTCGAATGACGAGTCTGACCGGAGCCGCAGCGGAAGCTCGTATTCGCCAGTAGATTTCTGGAGCCCAGGAGGACCCCCCCATGGCCTCGAACGCGCCCAGTTCGGAGTCGGTCACCTCGCCGACGCTGAACAACACACTCCCGCCGGACCCGGCGGCGGCCATCGATTCCCCGCGCCCGACTGCCCGAGTGCGACGTGCGAAGAACGATCGGCCGAGCGTTCGGCCGTCCGCCGCTGCTCAACGAGTCGCGGGTGCGACGGAGCGGGTCGCGACAGAAATGTTAGGCAAGTCTGGCTCCCTTCCGACGGGCGAGGAGCGCGCCTCGATCGATCCGCTAGGCGTGAAGGCGCGCGCGACTGCGCCGCGCAAGGCGACCGCGCGGAAGGCGCCGCGACCCACCACAGGCAAGCCCAAGGCGACGGACCTGATTCCGAGCCGCGAGCGACCGCTCTCGCGCCAGGATCTGCTCGAGCTCGACGCGGTCAAGCGGCTGATCGAGACGGGGCGCGCCAAGGGCACGGTCGACCGTGAAGACCTCCGGATCGCGTTTCTCGACGGCCAGCTCGGCAAGCCCCATCTCGACGGGGTCCTGTCCGTGCTCCGGGAGAACGGGATCCTGCTCGCGCGCACCGCGGCGCCGCCGCCCGCGACCAATCCCGATGAGGCCATTGCCGCTAGACGCGGCGAGTCGGGGGATGTGGAGTCGATCCGCGACGCGCGCCCGGATGCGAACGGATCGATTGCGGCCGTTTTGAATCGGGGCGTCGGGACGCCGTCGAAGCGTGCGAGCGGCTTGGGGCTGAACGGGCCGACGGGTGCGTCGTCCTCCTCGTCGTCGGTGGGGGATTCGCTGAATCCCGCGGCCGATCCGGTGCGCGTCTATCTGCGCGAGATGGGCCAGGTTTCACTCCTCACGCGCGAGGGCGAGGTCGAGATCGCGCAGCGGATCGAGCGCGCCGTCGACGCGCACCTCTCGGCCCTGATCGGGAATCCGTATTCGTTGCGCCGGATGGTCGAGCTCACGGACGCCGTGCGTGCGGGCGAGCTCGATCTCAAGAAGGTTCTCGACGTGATCGAGGACGGCGTGACCGATCTCCTGCCGGAGGTTCGCAAGCAGTTCCTGTCGGCGATGAATCGCGTCCAGAAGATCGAGAAGGCGGTCGTCGAACGCCGCCGCGCCCTCGCCGAGGACGCGATGACCCGCGACGATCGCAGCGCTTGCGAGTCCGAGCTCGAGGGCCTCTTCCGGGAGGCGGCGAAGCTCTTCTCGAAGCAGCGCATCAGCCGCCACCGCTACAACGAGCTCCACCGCTGCCTGAAGGAGCTCGCCGAGAGCCACCGCCTGCTCGCCGCCCGGGCCACCGAGCTCGCCCGCCGTTTCGACTGCGACCTCGACGAGCTTCGCATCCTGGCCGAGCAGTCGCAGAAGCGGAGCGAGGGCGGCAAGCAGGCGCTCGAGCGCCTCGGCGGGGATCGCGAGGCGATCGACGAAGCCATCTCCCAGCTCACGGTGCTCGACGCCTTCCGGGCGGAGCTCGAGCGGGACTCGGGGCTGCGGGCCGAGGAGGTCGAGCACCTCGTCGCCCGCGTCGATGCGACGGCGATGGCGGCCCAGGAGGCCAAGAGCGAGTTGATCGAGGCCAACCTGCGCCTCGTGGTGTCGATCGCGAAGAAGTACACGAACCGCGGTCTGCAGTTCCTGGATCTGATCCAGGAAGGCAACATCGGGCTGATGCGCGCCGTCGACAAGTTCGAGTGGCGCCGCGGTTACAAATTCTCGACCTACGCGACCTGGTGGATCCGCCAGGCGATCACCCGGGCGATTGCCGATCAGGCGCGCACGATCCGCATTCCGGTGCACATGATCGAAACGATCCACCGCATCGTTCGCGCAACCCGCCAGCTGGTCCAGACCCTCGGCCGCGAGCCCCAGCCCGAGGAGCTCTCGGAGTCCCTCGAGCTACCCCTCGACAAGGTCCGCATGGTGCTGCGGATCGCGAACGATCCGATCAGCCTCGAAACTCCCGTCGGCGAAGAGGACGACAGCAAGCTGTCCGATTTCATCGCCGATCCGAATGCGGTCGACCCTGCCGATGCGGTGATCCGCTCGGCCCTGGCCGAGCAGACGCGCGATCTGCTTGCGACCCTGGCGCCCCGCGAGGCGCGCGTGCTCCGGATGCGCTTCGGCATCGGCGAACGCGCCAACCGCACCCTCGAAGAGGTGGGCGCCGACTTCGAGGTGACCCGCGAGCGGATCCGGCAGATCGAGGCGAAAGCGCTGCGCAAGTTGCGGCATCCGAGCCGCAGCCGCTCGCTCAAGGGCTTCCTCGACTCGTAGCCCACGCCGTCGTCAAGCGGCTCCCCGGGCCATCCGATAGGCACGCGGCGAGGTCCGCGTGAAGCTGGTCGCCTGTCCCCAATGCCATGCCCAATACGATCTCTCGGCGCGTCCGGAAGGGGGCAGCTTCGCGTGCCGTTGTGGCCAGACGCTCGAGGCCAGGGCACCGAAGGCCGTCGCTGATGCCGCGGCCGAGCGCTGCAGCGCGTGCGGCGCGCTGGCGAAATCCGGCGAGGAGATCTGCGCTTTCTGCGGCTCCGGCATCGTTCCCTCCGCGGACCCGGGCAGCCTGATCTGTCCCGAATGCTTTGCGCGCAACCAGGACGAAGCGCGTTTTTGTGGGGGTTGCGGCGTCGCCTTCGAGCCGCAGCCGATGCCCGGGAGCGGCGAAGACGACGCAGCGAAATGTCCCTGCTGCGATCGCGCGATGCACGCCCGCGAAGTCGGTGGCCTGGTCGTCCACGAGTGCGGGAAATGTCACGGCCTCTGGGTACCGCTCGATCGCTTCACGGCCCTCGTCGACCGCGCTGCCGAGAGTGCCCGCGCGCGCGCCGCCGTGGGCGAGCCGGTCGCACCGCGCGTCGACGGCGACAACCCGGCGAGCCGCCAGGTCGAATACCGGCGCTGCCCGATCTGCGCTTCGCAGATGGCGCGGCGCAATTACCAGAAGCGATCCGGCGTGATCATTGATCAGTGTCACGAGCATGGGACCTGGCTCGACGCCAGCGAGCTCGAGCGGATCGCGGGCTATGTACTTTCGGGTCGTGCGCAGCGCGTTGCGGACGCCGAGTTGGAACGCGAGGAGCGGCGCGTGAAGAGCGACGCAGACGCGGCGGTGCGGCGCGTCATGCTGCCGTCCCACGATCAGAAGGACTTACGTTCGATCTTCGGTTCAGGCGATTCCAGCTCGGGCGCCACGACGATCTTTCGCTTCCTGCGGTCGATTCTCGACTGAGGCGAATGCATACCGACGCGCGACCGGACGAGTCGCGCGACCCATGACATCACGATCGGAAAGGAAACGAGATGGCCATCTTCGAAAAGCTTCGAGCGGAACTGATCGACATCATCGAGTGGGTCGACGACAGCCAGCACAGTCTCGTTTGGCGCTTCCCGCGCTACCGCAACCAGATCAAGAATGCGGCCCAGCTGATCGTCCGGCCCGGCCAGTCGGCGGTGTTCGTCCATCAGGGACGCGTCGCCGACGTGTTCGCGCCCGGCCAGTACCGACTCGAGACGAAGAATCTGCCCATCCTCTCGACCTTGATGGGCTGGCATCATGGCTTCGACAGCCCCTTCAAGGCGGAGATCTACTTCGTCAGTACGCGTCAGCTGACCGACCTCAAATGGGGGACGGCGAATCCGGTACCGCTGCGCGATGCGGATTTCGGGCCGGTGCGCGTACGAGCATTCGGGTCATACACGCTCCGGGCGATCGATCCGGCGAAGCTTCTGTCGGAGCTCGTAGGCACCGACGGTGTCTACGAGGCCGAGGAGATCTCGGCCCTGCTTCGTTCGATCATCTCGATGTCTTTCGCCGACGTCGTGGCGAATTCGGGGATCAGCGTGCTCGACCTCGCCCAGAGCTACGGCTCGCTCTCCGAGACGCTGCGGCGCGAGGTGGTCTCGCGCATCGACGACGAGTTCGGGCTCGAGATCCCGCAGCTCTACATCGTGAACGTGTCGGTACCGGCGGAGGTCGAGCGAGCGCTCGACGCGCGGGCCAGCATGAAGGCGATTGGAGACCTCGCGGCCTATCAGGCCTATCAGCTCGGCAACGCGATGCCCGCGGCGGCCGCGAATCCAGCGGGTGGCGTGGCGGGTGCAGGCGTCGGGCTCGGCATGGGGCTCGGCATGACCAACGCAATGATGGGTGGGGCGATGGGCGCGCTGGCCGGAATGCCCATGGCGACGGGACCTGCGAGGGTGGTCGCGCCGCCCTCGCTTGCGGTCGTCGCCTGGCATATCGCTGAGAACGGGGCGCCCGTCGGACCCTTTTCGAGCGCGGAGCTCGCGCAGGCGATCACCGCCGGACGCGTCACCCGGGACACGATGGTCTGGTCAGCGGGCATGAGCGACTGGCTGGCTGCGTCCCAGGTCCCGAGCCTGCGCGGGTCGTTCGCCGTGGCGCCGCCGCCGATTCCGAGGACCTAACAGGGCGCGCCGACGCGCTCCATCCACGCTTTGTAGTCGTCGTAGCCGACCGCGCGCTGGAGCATCGCCACCCGCTCGCGGAGCGCCTGGAGCTGCTCGGCGCTCGCCGGCTTCGCCTGGCCGAGGCTCGCCATGACCGTGTCCGCTGCCCGGGCCGCATCGGAGATGTCCGGCCGAACGTCGACTGCGGCCGAGCGATCGCCGTCGCCCACGCCGAGATAGGCCTCGACAGCCTCCTCGGAGACGTGGGTCGCGTGCTTGCGCGAGGCGACGATGTTGCCCTTGCCCGTCACGACGTTGCCGACCGAGAAGACGGTCGGGTAGCCGTCGAGCCGCCCGATCTCCCAGTCTTTGAAATCGAAGAGCTCGCCCTTCATCGCGATCCCTTCGATCGGCTCCGGAATCGAGCCGATCGAGCTGATGACGACGGGACCGCGGGCCTCGAAGGTCTCGTCCTGCATGACGAGGCGCCCGTTCTCGTTCTTCGTGCGCCGGAAGCGGAGGCCGACGAGCCGGCCGTTCTCGACGATCAGCGCTTCGGGAGCCGAGAGAGGCTCGAGCTTGAAGCAGTACTTCTCGGTCGCCTTTTCGAGCATGCGCTTGCGCCCGGCTTCGACCTTCTGGATGCGCGCGGCGTCGGCGCCTTCGGGCGCACTCATGAGGGGCATGTCCTCGACGCGCCGGCGGTAGTAGATGGTGGGCGGCACGATCTCGAGGTCTGCGAAGGTCAGGCCGTAACCCGCGAGGATCTTGGGAATCCCCTTCACCTCGAGCTCGACCACGTTCGTCTCGATGCCGCGTTTGGCCAGCGCTCGGATCGTGAGCTCGAGGCTGTGGATCTTCGCCACGTCGATCGATGCGAGCCCGCCGCCCACGATCACCGCGCCGGGGAGCACCTCGTAGGTCGCGCCGGGCAGGTCGCCGCGCTTTGCATGGTTGAACGCAATCACGAAGGGGTTCTGATAGACGAGACCCTTGCCGAGGTAGGCGTCGGCGCCCTCGATCGGTAGCGGCCGATCCCGCCATGCGCCGTTCGCCAGCACGACCGCCGAGAATCCCCATTCCTTCGCGAGCTCGGGGAAGGAGACGTCGCGGCCGATCTTTGTGTTGGGGATGAACTGGATCGCCGGCCGCGAGAGCTTCTCGTCGATCGTCTCGTATTCCTTCTCTCGCAGCGCCTCATGCCAGCGCGGAAGCCCGTCTTCGATCTTGCCGTACGGCCGCTTGTTCTGTTCGAACACGAAGACCGAGACCCCTCGATCCGCGAGCCGGCTCGCGATCTCCGCGCCCGCCGTCGCCCCGCCGATCACCGCCACACAATGCGCCTGATTCTGATTGCTCATGCCGCCATTTTCGCAGCTCGATCGGGGGATAACAACGTGATTTCACGGACGCGTACCCGTCACTGCGACCGGCGTGTGGCCCGCTCGCAAAAAAGAAAGAGGGGACGCGGGCTGGGGTCGGTCTGGCGAAGGGGGTTAGACTCACGGGTGGCGGGCCTGTAGCTCAGTGGTTAGAGCGGCCGGCTCATAACCGGCTGGTCCCTGGTTCAAGTCCAGGCGGGCCCACCATCTCGCCCTCCGCCCCGCTCGGATGCTCACTCGACGCGGAGCGTCGCTGCCGAGAGGCGCTCGAGCGCCTGGGCCTTGCCGCGGTACTGGAGGAAGACGTTCTCGCTGGCGGCGCCCCCGTCCCGCCCGGCGATCTCGAGGTCTCGCCCGCTCCCGGGCATCGGCTGGGCTGAGATCCGCACCGAGACCTCGAGGTAGATCGTCTCCCCCGCCCGGGCCCGGAGCTGCTCGCTGTTCCAGCCCCAGCTGAGGAAGGCGAGCCCGCGCTGGCGGAGATCGATCCGATGGCTCCCCGCGGCGAGCTCGAAGGTCGCGTACTCACCGTGGCGGAGATGGCCCTCGCCCTGTTTGTCGATGGCAAGCTCGACGGTCGAGAGGGATGGCCGGGGGTCGTTGCGGAAGACATACAGCCGTGCACGACCCGGCGAGGGCTCGGGGGCTGCGCTGAAGGCGGGTCCTGGCGTTCCGGTGGTGGCGCAGGCGGACAGGCTGACGAATGCAGCGAGGGTGTGAAGCCAGCCCGGCTTGCGGGACGGCCGCCGAGGCATGGGTTTCGCCGGGTCGTTCTCCAAGTGAGCGAGCATAGCCGTGGTGGGTGCTTGGATCTCCCCGTGGGCCAAGCGAGCGGCTCGCCTGACCCGGGCCACTCTCGCTCGATCACTACGCTACGCTGGATTTTTTCGAGCCCCCATCCGACGCGACCGTGGCCGACTGCCTTTTTCTGAGAGGGGGCCGGGACGGGCGCCTAGTTGGATTCGAGGGATCGGCAGGTCGACGGGTCAGGAACGGATGCGCAAAGACAAGGATCGCTACTGGGACTGCCTGGACCAGGCGATGGAGGCGTCGCACGGCGGGCGCATCGAAGAGGCGCTGGCCTGGCTCGACGAGGCGCTCCGGGTCCATCCCGACGGTGCCGAAGCGCATAACGGCCGGGGCGAGATCCTCTGGGACGATGGTCGTATCGATGAGGCTCTCGTCGAGTTCGACCGCGCCATCCTGGCCGACGGCAAGTTCACCGCAGCACACCTGAATCGGATCGAGCTCTTGATCGAAGAGCTTGGCGAGTTCGCGACCGCGGTGCGGCTCTCGGACGAGCTGCTCGCGGGCAGTGCCCACCTCCCGCGCCCCGACCGATTGCTCCAGGCCGAGGTCTACTACCTGAAGAGCAAGGCGCTCTTCTACCAGGACGATCTCGAGGGCTCGCTCTTCCTCGTGCGCCGCGCCGCGAAGACGGGCGGCGAGGCCGGGCTCTACGGCTCCTTCGAGGGGCAGGTGCTCTTCGAGCTGGGAGAGCTCGCCGACGCGAAGCGCGTGCTCGAGCGCGTGGTGGCCACCGACCCCGACGCGGGGCACCCGGCCTACTACCTCGGACTCGTGCTCGAGCGCCTCGAGGACGAGGGCGACGATTCGGGCTCGCCGGGCATCGGGATCGAGAGCGCGGCCCAGGCCTTCATCCGCGCGAATACCCTCGATCCGCAGCAGTTCCTGCTCCCGGTGCAGGTCGAGGACGAAGTCTTCACCCGCGCCGTCGACGCCGCGATCGAGAATCTCCCGCGCTCGATCCGCGAGCAGGTGGCGGGGGTCAGTGTCGTCGTCGAGGACCTGCCGCGCCCGGAGCTGATCCGCGAAGAGCGCATCTCGCCCCAGACCCTCGGCCTGTTCCTGGGCGTCCCGCGCACCGAGGCGCTCGTCAGCGATCAGCCCGTCGATCTCGACCGGATCCTGCTGTTCAAGAAGAACCTCGAGAAGGTCTGCCAGAACGAGGAAGAGCTGATCGACCAGATCCAGGTCACCGTGCGCCACGAGGTGGGTCACTACCTCGGACTCGACGAGGACGATCTGGAACGCCTCGGCCTCGCTTGATGCCCGCGCCGTTTCTCGCCCATCTGCGCCAGATCGTGGGCGATGCGGGCTGTCTCGCGCGCGAGGGTGAGCTGTTCGCCTACGAATGCGACGGGTTGACGCTCTCGCCGAAGCGGCCGCTTGCCGTCGTGTTGCCGGAGACGACGGCGGAGGTCTCGGCGATCGTTCGTGCTTGTCGTGAGTTCGGGATCCATTTCGTGCCGCGGGGCGCGGGGACGGGCCTCTCGGGCGGCGCCCACGCGACGGAGAACTCGATCTTGATCGAGTGCTCGCGCATGAACAGGATCCTCGAGATCGATGCCGAGAACCGGCTCGCGGTCGTGCAGCCGGGCGTCGTCAATGCGGAGCTCTCGGCGGCGATCGTTTCGCTCGGGCTCTTCTATGCGCCGGATCCCTCGAGCCAGCAGGCCTGCACGATCGGCGGCAACGTCGCCGAGAACTCCGGCGGACCCCACACGCTCAAGTACGGCACGACGACCAATCACGTGCTCGCCCTCGAGATGGTGCTGCCGGATGGAACGGTCGAGCGCTTCGGCAATCGGATCGGGGAAGCGCCGGGCTTCGATCTGGTCGGTGCGATCGTGGGCAGCGAGGGAACGCTCGGGATCGTGACGGAGGTGACGGTTCGGCTGACGGCGATCCCGGCAGCGGTCGAGACGCTGCTCGTGATCTTCGACGACGTCGTGGCGGCCTGTCGCGCGGTCGGGCGCGTGATCCGCAGCGGTGTCGTGCCGGCGGCCCTCGAGATCGTCGACCGGCGCACGATCGAGGCGGTCGAGGCGAGCGTCTACGCAGCGGGTCTGCCCGTCACGGCGGGAGCGGTCCTGATCGTCGAGCTCGACGGCCTGCCCGTGAGTCTCGCCGGTGAGATCGAATCGATCCGGACGGCGTGTGCAGCGGAAAATTGTCAGGCGATCGAGATCGCCCGGGACGAAGCGGAACGCAAGCGCTTCTGGCGTGCGAGGAAGGGCGCCTTCGGTGCGATGGGTCGGCTCGCGCCCGATCTCTACGTCCACGATGCGGTCGTGCCTCGGATCCATCTGCCCGGCGTGCTCGAGCAGGTCTGCGAGATCTGTGATCGCTACGGGCTCAAGCTCGCAAACGTGTTTCACGCGGGCGACGGCAATCTGCATCCCAACATCTGCTTCGACCGCCGTAATCCCGACGAGCTCGCGCGTGTGATGGCGGCGGGCAAGGAGATCCTCGAGGCCTGCGTCGCGGTCGGCGGCGTCATCACGGGCGAGCACGGTGTCGGCGTCGAAAAGCGCGATTATATGTACCTCGTCTTCAACGAAAGAGATCTCGAGGCGATGATGCGCCTGCGGGACAGCTTCAATCCCGACGG
>JANNQH010000804.1:0-1651 GCA_031400655.1 Deltaproteobacteria bacterium
CGGACGACGGCGCGAGGGTCGTATCGATCGAGTCGAGCGGACCGGACTTCTGCGCGGGAGCCGATGTCGTCCTGGCGAACACCCGCGACGAGAATGGCGAGCGCGAGCGCCCACGCGTCGGCAGCATTCAGCGCCGAACGGCGATCCAGGCCCACCGCCTGATCGACGTCATGACCACCCTCCAGCTCCCGATCGTCTGCAGCGTCCGCGGGTGGGCCGCCGGACTGGGCTGCCAGATCGCCCTCGCCGCCGACTTCGCGATCGCCGCCGAGAACGCGACCTTCTGGGAACCCTTCATCGCGCGCGGATTCACGCCTGACAGCGGCGCCTCCTGGATGCTGCCCCGGCTGATCGGCATCGCCCGCGCCAAGGAGCTCCTGATGCTCGGCGAGAAGATCGACGGAGCCCGCGCCGCCGATTGGGGAATGATCTACCGGAGCGTCCCGGAGCCCGACCTCGACGCTGCGGCCAACGCGCTGATTGCCCGCCTGGCAAGCGGCCCGACGGTCGCGCTCGGACTCACGAAGAAGGCGATCCAGAGCGCCCTCGGCGCCTCCCTCGTCGAGTCCATGGCGACAGAGGCTTTCGCCCTGGAGCTTTCCTCGCGCACCGAGGACTTCCGAGAGGGGCTCGCCTCCTTCCGTGAACGCCGAAAACCCGAATTCAAAGGCCGCTGACCATGGCATACGAGACCATTCTCTACGGAGTGAAGGATCGCACCGCGATCATCACGTTCAATCGCCCCGACCAGCTGAACGCCCTGAGTCCCCGGATGGTCGAAGAGCTTCGGCAGGCCTACCACGCTGCGGAATCGGACGAGGACGTCTGGACGCTGCTGATCACGGCCAACGGACGAGCCTTCTGCGCCGGGGCCGACGTGTCGGAGATTCCGGAGGATGGCCGCGTCCTCTATCCCGCCCCCTACCTGTCGACCTATCCGCAGTGGGAAGCGCCGCAGGAAGCCACGCCGCCATTCCGATCGATGACGAAGCCCGTCATCACGGCGGTGAATGGAATCTGCTGTGGCGCGGGGCTCGATCTGCTGACGACGGGCGATATCTCGATCGCCTCGGATCGAGCCCAGTTCTTCGACCCCCACGTGAGCATCGGACTCGTCTCGGCGCGCGAGTCCGTGCGCCTCGCGCGCGTGCTGCCGACGGGGATCGCGATGCGCATGGCGCTGATGGGCAAGCACGAGCGGATGAGCGCGCAACGCGCGTACGAGCTCGGGCTCGTCTCCGAGGTCGTCCCGCACGAACAGCTGCAGAGCCGTGCCCTGGAGATCGCCGCGACGGTCAACCGAAATGCACCCCTCGCCGTTCGTGGAACGAGGCTCGCCATCCGCAAAGGGCTCGACCTGCCGCTGCACGAAGCGGAGATCCTCGCTGAAGCCTTCCGCGAACGCGTCGTGAGAACGAACGACGCCAAGGAAGGGCCGGCAGCGTTCGTGGAGAAGCGTGATCCGAAGTGGACGTGCTCATGAGCGGTCGCTTCGAGACGATCCTCTACGAGGTTTCCGACGACAAGGTCGCGACCCTCACGCTGAATCGCCCGGAGGTCATGAACGCCTTCAATCGCAAGATGTGCGAGGAGATTCGAATCGCCTGGCGGATGATCAAGGACGATCCCAACGTGAATGCCGTCGTCCTTC
>JANNQH010000805.1:0-1551 GCA_031400655.1 Deltaproteobacteria bacterium
CCGCGCCGAGGCGCGCGAGCTCGCAGTGCGGCCTCCGGTCTACCAGGCGCCGAAGGCGGCGGACGCAAAAAGCAAGGGGACGGCGGGCCGCAAGCGCGTCGCGCCGAAGCGCTAGGGGTTCCGGGCTGGCCCGGCCCGATGGTAAGAAGCGCAAAGCCGTCTGCATTGCGGCGCCGCATGGCAGAAGACGTTGCGCAGGGCATGGAGTTTCTAGCATGAACGAAGCAGTCATCGACGAAGAAGCCCCTGCCCCGGAGCCCTGCCCCGAGTGCGGCGTGTTCTCCGACGACTACGCCGGGGCGCGGGACTGTCCCGACGGCTTCCTGCTGTGCTGTCCTAACAACCACCAATGGCGAGCGAAGAGGTGATGCGTGGGCTGGCTCTTTGTGCCGGGATCGGAGCGCTCGACCTCGGCGTGGCCCGAGCCTGGGAAAAGCGCGGAGTTCACTACCGCGCCGTTTGTCACGTTGAGCGGGACGCCTACGCTGCGGCCGTTCTCGTGGCGCGGATGGGCGACGCGTCCTTGGCTCCGGCTCCTATCTGGGATGATCTCACCACCTTCAACCCTCGCCCGTGGCGCGGCGCAGTGGATTGCGTCGTGTCGGGCATCCCCTGCCAGCCCTACTCGAGCGCCGGGAGGAGGAAAGGCCACGCCGACGAGCGCGCGCTCTGGCCCGAGCTTGTTAGGATCGTCCGCGAGTGCGAGCCTGCGCTCGTCTTCGTCGAGAACGTCGCGCGGTTCCTCTCGCACTCGCAGCCGCTCTATGACGCCCTGGGAGACTTGGGCTTCGAGTTCGCTCCGCCGCTCCTATCGACCGCCGCGGAGTACGGCGCCCCGCATCTCCGAGAGCGCGTCTTTCTCCTCGCTGCCCACCCCGAGCGTCGCCGACACGACGGGCGGGAGGAAGCACCGGAGCGGCGCGCGCAGCGGGGAGCTGCTGCTCAACGGGGTGATCTCGGCGCTCCCGACCCCGAGCGCCGTCCCCTACGGGACGAACCAGGGCGGCGCAGCGGGGCGGGTGGGCGAGGTGCGGGCGTCGCTCGACGGGATCGTGCGGACGCTGCCGACGCCGCGAACGAACGAGACGACGGGAATCGGACGGCGGGGCGAAGGGGGGCTAGATCTGCGAACGACGATCGCGGCGCTCCCGACCCCGACCGCGCAGGACGCGAAGGCGAGTGGTGCGGCTGGCTATTCGACCGCGAGCGGCAGACACTCCGGCACGACGCTGACGGACGCGCTTGCGGGTGCCGCATCGGCGGGTCGCCGTGGGCGGGTGAGTCCCCAGTTTGTCGAGTGGATGATGGGGCTCCCGCAAGGTTGGAGCGCCTGCGAACCCTTGGAAACGCCGTCGTCCCCGCGCAAGCGGAAGCGGCGTTCACCGAATTGTTAGGGAGGCTCGGGTGGTAACGCTCGACGTCCGCCACGCGATCGGCGTCGATCTCGAGACGAAGCCGATCGAGCGCCTGCCCGCGCCGCCCCCGGCGCCGGTGGGTGTCGCGATCCAGTGGCCCGGCAAGAAGGCCCGCTACTTCGCGTGGGGGCACGAA
>JANNQH010000806.1:0-3898 GCA_031400655.1 Deltaproteobacteria bacterium
ACGATCGCCGGTCGGAGCGACATGCCCGTCGTGCTCGTCTCATTCTACAGTGCGCTCCGCTTCGCGAACTGGCTGCATAACGGTCAGCCGACGGGCGCGCAGGGCGGCACCACGACCGAAGACGGCGCCTACACCCTCACACAGCAGGGCATCGACGACAACTCGATCGTGCGAAACCCGGGTGCTGTGTTCACCGTGACGAACGAGGACGAGTGGTACAAAGCGGCTTACTACGCTGCGGCCACGACGAGCTACTTCGACTACCCGGCTGGCTCCGACACGACGACGACCTGCGCCTCGTCGACGGCCGCGCCCAACCACGCCAACTGCGATCAGCCAGACTTCGCAGACGCGGGCAGCTACACGGGCTCGGCGAGCCCATACGGAACGTTCGACCAGGGCGGGAACGTCTTCGAAAGGAACGAGGCGATCATCAACGGCTCGAATCGCGGCGTGCGCGGCGGAGACATCCTCCACAGCGCATCCAGACTCGTCGCGTCGGACCGGGGCAGTGCCCCTCCGGACGGCGAGTTCTCCAACGTGGGATTTCGCGTCGTCCCCGAACCCGCGGTGAGGGACGTGTTCGTGATCCTGGGCATGCTGGGAATTGGCTATCTGGAGAAGCGTCGCGCCGTGACCGGCTAGAGCGGCACCACCACTCCGCGCTCGCTAGGCGCGCGATCTCAGGAATCACTCAAGTCTTTGAATGAATTGGAGCGCGAGACGAGATTCGAACTCGCGACCCTCAGCTTGGGAAGCTGATGCTCTACCAACTGAGCTACTCGCGCGCCGGGGTGGATACTACGACGCGACCTTCCCGTTCACAACCCTCGCACTGAGCCGCACACACGAATCCGTGCCGCGCACTGCCTGGAAGGCCGCCGACGCGAGGCGTACGATCCTCGCCGCAAGCTCGTTCGAGTTGCCATCGAGTGCCCATACGGAGTTCCCTCCATGCCCGTCCGCCTCTACGCTCTGACCTGTGGCTGGCTCACCCTCCCCGAGGCCGCCCTGATCGAAGGCGGCGACCCCGCACCGATCCGAATCCCCGTGCCCGCCTACCTGATCGTGCATCCGAAGGGCACGGCGCTCTTCGACAGCGGCCTCGCGGCGATCTGCTCCTCGCCCTCCCCTTTGCGTGAGGCCTATCTGGGCGAGCTTGGGACTCAGGTCGTCGTCGAGCGCGCGATGAGCGATGGGATCGACGCGCGGTTGGCGAACCTCGACGTCGACGTGACACGCGTCGATTGGCTCATCAATTCCCATCTGCATCTCGACCACGCCGGCGGCAACGTGAAGGCGTCCGGAGCACGCCTGCTCGTCCAACGACGCGAGTGGGAAGCCGCCCACGAGCCCGATCTGATCGCCGCCATGACCTACAAGCCGGTCGACTACGACCACGGCCACGATCGATTGCTCGTCGACGGTGAACACGATGTGTTCGGCGACGGTTCCGTCCTGTGCATCCCGACCTACGGGCATACGCCGGGTCACCAGTCGCTGCGCGTGCAGCTCGACAGCGGCGAGGTCGTGCTCGCGGGCGACGCCTGTTATTTGCGCGAGATGCTCGAATCGCTCCGGCTTCCGCCGGGCGCGGCCTGGGACCGACAGGCGATGACGGAAGCGCTCCTCCGCCTGCGCGCCCTCGAGGCACGGGGCGCGCGGATCTTCTACGGCCACGACCCGGAGTTCTGGCGAACCCTGCCGCAGGCCCCGACCGCGATCGCCTGAGCGGCCTACTCCTCGATCAGCTCGACGAAGAGCCCGTCGAGCTCGGGAGCGCCGTCCGAAAGCGCGGCGCTGCGCATCGGCTGGACCGACGCCGCGGGAGCAGCTGTCTTCGGATTCGATCGGGCCGCCGGCACGGGATGCGCCATCCGCATCGCCCGAGCGGGCTCGGGTGCGAGCAGGTCGAGGTCGATCTCGTCGACGGCGTGGGCGTCCCATACGCCCGCCGGGAGCTCCTCATCGAACCCCATATCGGGTCCGAGATCGAAGACCGAGCCACGTACCGGAGGCGCCGTCGGCGCCGCAGGAGTCGGACCCACGACCATTCTCGCCGAGGCCACCGATCGGTTCATCGTCGGGCTCGCGCCAGGCATTGCGCGAGACGCGCCCTGCTCCGACGCCTCGCGATCGATTCCCAGATCGGCCGCTGCGCGCTCGACGTCGCCCGGGTCAATTGCATAACGCCCGGCGAGGTACGCCTCGAAGAGCGCGTTGTCCGCGAGGGTATTGAGAAGCCGCGGACGACCGCGACCGAATTTGTAGAGCGCGTCGAGGGTGGCGGGCGAGATCAGCTCGGGCCCGCCGCGAGCGACGCGCAGACGGTGCATCAGGTAGGCGGATGCACTCTGGGCGTCGAGGGGCTGGATCCGGACCCAGACGTCGACGCGCGGAAAGAGGCTCGCGTCGTTCTGGATCTGGCGATCGAGCTCCGGGGAGCCGACGAACATCATCGACATCAGGCGCCGGTCTTCGTATTCGAGCGAGAGCAGCCCGCCGAGCTCGGCGAAGACCTGCGGCGTCATGACCTGCGCATCGTCGACGATCAGGACCGCGTGGCGCCCGTCCTCCCGCACGATCGCGAGCCGCTCGTAGATCTGGCCGAGCACGCCCGCCCGATCCCTCGCGGGCTCCTCCGCGCCGAGCTGGCGCGCAAAGCGCTGAAAGATTCCCATCGCGTCGGCGGCGCCTGGCAGCATCACGAGCAGCGTCGCCTCGAAGAGCTCCTCCTCGAGGCCGTCGAGAATGCGCCGCGCGAGCAGCGTCTTGCCCGTTCCGCCTTCACCGGTGAGCAGCGTCAAGCCTTTGTGCTGGCGCAGTCCGCGTTCGACGCGGCGCTGTGCATCGCGATGGCTCGGACTTTCGAAGTAGAGCCTCAGGTCCGACTCGTTGCTGAAGGGATCCTGGGTAAGTCCGAAGTGCTGGAGATGTTCCAAGGCGGGGTCCTCGCGCGAAGCGGTCGCGGATTCAGACGAAGGAGATCTTCTTGCGCGCAGCCTTGCGCGGAGTCTGTGCCTCGGGCTCTGGCGCCGGCGAGACCGGCAGCTCGGGCTCTTCGACCGCGGTCGGCGCCGACGTCCGCTCGGGCTGCGTCACCTCGACTTCGCTCACGACGTCGTCGAAGGACTCGAAGCTCTCGACCTGCGCCTCCTCGAGAACCTCTTCGTCCTCCGCAAAGAGATCGTCGAAGGTCTCGAAGGTCGGGCCCGCACTCGCCGGCCCACCGCTGGCGGTCGGCAGCGCCCCGGACGTCTGTGCGATCGGCGCGTCGAACTCGGCGAGCTTTGCTCTCGCATTCGGGAAGGCCGGCTCGAGCTCGATGACCCGCAGCATGTTCGCGCGTGCGCGCTCGCGATCCCCCGCTAACGACTGGGCGATCGACAGGTCGAAGAAGACACCCGCCAGTCGATCGTTCGGCAGGTCGGGGAGCGCGAGCGCCTGCTCGAGGTGATGGACCGAATCCGTGTAGCGGGTCAGATCCCGTGCACACAGTCCCATCAGGTACAGACTGTCGAATCGCCGGCCAGGCGCCTCGAGACAGATCTTGAACTCACCGATCGCGTCCTCGAAGAGCCCCATCTCGCGATAGGCGATTCCGAGGTCGTAGCGCGTGTCGAAGTCGCCCGCGTCAAGGGTGGCACTGACGCCCTTCTTGAAATCCGAGAAGATCGATTCGAAGCCGTCCTCGACCGTGGAGAGAACGGCCGAAGCTCCGCGCTCTCGGGCCGCGTCACCGAGATCGTTGAAGACGTCGGCCAGGGCTTCGCGCAGGTCGAAGGAGTCTCCGAGATCGAACGCCAGGGCCGGGGCCGGGACGGGCGCGGGCTCCGCGATCGGGGATTTCGGCTCGGCGTCCGAGAAATCGAGGGAGGGACTCGTCTCGAGCGCCGGC
>JANNQH010000807.1:0-2342 GCA_031400655.1 Deltaproteobacteria bacterium
GCTGCTGACGGCCCAGACGATCACGGCTCAGCGCGCCTACGAGGTCGGGCTCGTGAACCGGATCGTCGAGCCGGCCGAGCTGATGCCCGCCGCCTACGAGCTCGCGGAGAAGATCTGCAAGAACGGGCCGCTCGCGGTGCGGACGGCGAAGGAGATCGCGGTCCGTGCGCTCCAGCAGGCGACGCCCTTCGTGCTCGAGAAGGCGATCGGTGCCCGAATCTTCGCCTCCGAGGATGCGAAGGAGGGGCCGCGGGCATTTGCCGAGAAGCGGGCGCCGCGGTTCACGGGAAAGTAGGAAGAAGAGGCTGGCTTTTCCGCACCGCCGGTCATGACCGTTATGTCATCTGCGTTGCCCCGGGGCCCGTTCGGGGGGCTCGACCATCGTCGATGGCGCGCGCATCGAGAAGAGTCCGAAGCGCGGTCCCCGCCGAGGAAGCGCGCGAGGTGGACACCGCGCTTCGTGCCGGCGAGGGGGCCGGACCTCTTTGGAGATTGGCTTCGCGCGGAACGCCCGAGGTCTCAGATGGAAGTCGAGGATCCGCCACCGCGTGGAGACCGTGCTCCAGGAGCGCGACCCGACGCCGCGCGCTCACAACCTGCGAATCCGAGACAACCGACGTGCGAGATTGGTATAACTTGCGCCATCGCCTCCTCGCGTCGAGGGCGTAGCCGACCTCGGCCCCCTCTTCCGAGGGGATTGAACGAAAAGCGAGACTCCACGTTGGGATTCCGCGGTCCGGTTTTCCGTCGAATCCCCCGTGCGCGGCGAATGCAGGTCGCTTGGACCTCGGGGCGCGCATGACACGTTCGGGGATGCTCGCGCTCCTGGTCGTCATCGCGCTGGGCTGCGCGCAGCCCGTCTTGCGGCGAGACTGGTCCGACTACGACGGACCCGGTGCCGCGGCGTTCCAGCGCGAGACGCTTCCGCCGCCGCATTTCCCCGATCCGCTCGAGCCGCTGAACCGCGGCGTCTGGACGTTCAACCATGCGCTCATCGTGGGCATCGCCGATCCCGTCGGGCGTGTCTACCGGGTGATCATCCCGCGCTTCGCCCGCGAGCGAATTCGCGACTTCGCCGCCAACCTCGTCTTCCCGCGCAACCTCGTGACCAACCTGCTCCAGGGACGTTTCCGCGAAGCGGGCGACGAGACGGCGCGCTTCGCGGTCAACACCACGGTCGGCCTCGCCGGCCTCTGGGATCCGGCGACGCGCTGGCTCGAGATCGCAGCGGCACCCGAAGACTTCGGACAGGTGTTCGCGCGCTGGGGCTGGCGCCCGTCGACCTTCGTCGTGCTGCCGATCGCGGGGCCGAGCTCGATCCGCGACGGAGTGGGGCTGCTCCCCGACTCGGTGCTCGACCCGGCCACTCACTTTTTTCCGGCGTCGTGGGTCTTCACGTGGAACGACATGGTCGACTCGATTCCCGCGTACCGCCGCTTCACCGCGACCAGCTTCGACAGCTACGAAGACGCCCGCCTGCTCTGGAGCCTGGCGCGTGAAACGCGCATCGAGCCCTACGACCTGAACGCCCCGGGAGACAACACCGGCGCGACGCAGACCCTGGAGGTCGCCTTCCTCGGACCGCGCGATCCCGGCTTCGGTTCGCGATTCCGCACGCGCGAGGTCGCGATGCCGACCAGCAGGCGCATGCTGCCCTACTCGGTTCGCATGCAGCCGGGCAATGCGCCGCTCGTCTTCCTGGTGCCGGGGCTCGCGGCGCATCGCCTCGCCTCGTCGAGCGTCGCACTCGCCGAGATGGCGTGGGAGCGAGGCTTCTCGGTCGCGATCGTGAGCAACACGTTCAGCTTCGAGTTCATCGCCCGGGGCGGTAGCGGTCCCGTGCCCGGCCATACGCCGGCCGACGCGCGTGACGTCCACATCGCGCTCGACGAGATCGCGCGCGATCTCGCGACCGAGTATCCGCAGCGCATCGGTGCGAAGGTCTTCCTCGGCTACTCACTCGGCGCGTTCCACGGCTTCTTCATCGCGGCGCAGGAGCGCGAGGCGCCCAGCGGGCGAGTCCACTTCGACCGTTATCTGCTGCTCGACCCGCCCGTTCGCCTGCTCTACGGCATGCAGCGCCTCGACTCCTTTTTCGACGGTCCGCTCGCGCTTCCCGAGCCCGATCGCGACGCGGAGGTTCGCCGCATCCTGCGCAAGGCCGTGACGGTCGCCACCCAGGCGCAAACCGAACGGCTCGGCACCGGCGCGTACAGCCGCATCGAGTCCACCGACCTCGGCGAGGGGACGCTCACGCCCGAATTCGCGCTGCCCTTCTCGAATCGAGAGGCCGAGTTCCTGATCGGGCTGGCCTTCCGCCGCTCGCTGCAAATGGTCCTCTA
>JANNQH010000808.1:0-3112 GCA_031400655.1 Deltaproteobacteria bacterium
GGCGTGATCGGGCAGAGCTGCTTCGAGTAGGCCGAGAGCAGGACGCGGTCGGCGAGCAGGCTGATCAGACGCGGGCAGCCCTGGGAGAACCAGTAGAAGACCCGCTCGACGCCGGGCGCGAAGATCTCCTCGTAGCGGCCCCCTGCGACGTCGATCCGGTGCGCGAGATAGGGCTGGATCTGCGTTTGGGTCAACGGCTCCATGTGATGCTCGATCGCGATGCGCTGGCGCAGCTGTCGCAGCGACGGGCTCGAGAGCTTGCGGATCAGCTCCGGCTGGCCGGTCAACACGATCTGCATAAGCTTCGCCGTATCGGTCTCGAGGTTCGACAAGAGCCGGATCTCCTCGAGCGTCGGCGCGTCGAGGTTCTGGGCCTCGTCGATGATCAGCACCGTGTTGCGACCGGTGCGAAGCCTTTCGAGCAACATGCGGTTGATCGCGATCAGGTAGTCGGCGGTGGTCTCGAAGCGCCCCTCGATCCCGAACTCGGCGGCAATCAGCTTGAGCAGGTCCAGCGGCGTCAGGCCGATCGTGTTGATGATGAGGGCGGTATCCGTGTCGCGAGGCAGCTCGCGCAGGGCCGCGCGCAGGAGCGTCGTCTTGCCGGTCCCGACCTCTCCCGTCAGCAGCAGGAAGCCCTTGTGGCGGGTGATGCCGTAGACGAGGGTCGCGAGCCCCTCTTCGTGGGTGTCAGACAGCCAGAGGAAGCGTGGGTCCGGCGTGAGCGAGAAGGGCAGCTCACGCAGGCCGAAAAAGCTCTCGTACATCGAATCGTATTCCCCTTACCGCCTCGTATCGGACGGGGCCGGTACCCGCTTCAGCATTTCGACTCCGCCACTCGGTCGCACGACCGTCTCGCCCCTCTCGGCACCCTGTAGGTGCATTCGCTAGGGCAACCGGGGACGAGAAGTCTGCACCCGATCGTCGCTTCGTTGCCCGGGGATCCTCAACCTGCCGGACCGGAATCCCACGACCGGGAGCCATGACCCGCTTTCCGGGTCCTTCCATTGGAGCGCCTGAGTCCCTAACGCGCCAACGCGACACCCCCGACCATGCCTGCGCTGTTCAGCAGCGGCTGGAACGGAAAGAAAATCATCTGCACGGCGTACCCGACGCGGGCCAGTGCGGTCGGCGGCACTACGATCAGATCGCCTTCCTGGACGACGACGTTGGTCGACAGATCGCCGCGGGCGATGTCCCTGAGGTGCACCCTGATGACCTTCGTACTGTCTCCGGTCGTGCGCACGATTCGGATCCGGTTCTCGCTCGCGAAGGGTCGGGTACCGCCCACGCGACCGATCGCCTCGGAGATGCGCATGTTGCTGTTCAGCGGAAACGTACCGGGGCTTCCCACTTCGCCAAACACCGTCACGAACTGACTGGGTGAATCGACCAGGGTGACGTTGACGACGGCGTCCCGCTTGTAGTGTGTGATCCGCTCCTGGATCGATGCGGCGATCTGCTCGGGCGTGAGACCCGCGGCCTGCACATCCCCGATCAGGTCGACCGAAATCATGCCATCCGGTCGGACCCGAACCTGACGCTCGATCTCGGGTTCGGGAAGCACGTGTATTTTCAATTGATCGGGCGCTCCGACGACATAGGCTGCGACGGGCGGCGCCTTGGGCGGAGGGGTGAGTGGTCCCGCACAGCCGATGGAGAGCAGCAGGCCCGTGAGGAGTGTGGCGTCGAGGAGCTTCAGACGCCGTACGAAGGCGATTGCCCGGCTGCGTCCGAACCGCCTGCTCCTATCCCCATCCCGACCGTCTTCATGCGTCAATTCGATTTCTCCCCCCAGAACTAGCGGCGAAAGCGCTGCCGCCTCCCCGAGAGTCACGACACGCTATCGGTCCGGGTCGGGTGGGCGCAAGCGATACGCACGGGCTTCCTGGCTTCAGGCCTTGATCAAGACGAAGCGGAACAGCGTCTGGCCGATCTGGATCTCGTCGCCCTCGGAGAGCGGGGCGGAACGAATCCGCTTGCCGTTGACCTTGGTTCCATTCGTCGACTGGAGATCTTCGATCACATAGCCGAGGGCGTCGGCGTCGAAGAGGATCACGGCGTGCTCGCGGCTGATGCCCTCGTCGAGCAGCGTGATGTCCGTGGTCGGATTGCGCCCGATCACGATCTCCTCGGTATTGAGGTCGTAGGTCATCCCCTCGAATCCACCGTTCAGGATTTCGAGGCGTCCGGTCCCACTCGATGCATCGAACTCGGCCATCGGCCCGTCGCCCTTCCGCCTGGCGCCACCCAGCTGGCTTGACCCCACGCCGCGAACACAGGGGGATGCCCGCCTATCGGTGACGCCCCCGGTCGCCTTGAGGAGGGCGAGCACTCTCGTCGCCTTTCCAGCGAGGAGTATCAGCGCAGCTTGCGATGGAGCAGGGCCGGCACGGCCTTGCGCACGCGCTCGATCCGGTCGTCCACACACTCCGCCACGAGCACCGCCGGCTCGTCGCCCGCCTGTGCGATCACGAGGCCCCAGGGATCGATCACCAGCGAGCGACCATGGCTCGCTCGGTCCGGGGCGTGTTGCCCGCACTGCGCCGGAGCGAGCACGAAACACTGATTCTCGATCGCCCGAGCCCGCAGCAGGACCTCCCAGTGATCCTTCCCGGTCTCCCGCGTGAACGCGCTGGGGACGACGAGAAAGCGGGCCCCCTGAGCGACGAGTCGACGGTAGAGCTCCGGAAATCGCAGGTCGTAACAGATCGAAAGCCCGATCCCGCCAAACGGCGTTGGACAGACCACGACCTGCTCGCCGGGGGCGCAGTAGTCCGACTCCCGGTAGACGTCGCTCCCATCCGCCCCGAGCGCCACGTCGAAGAGGTGGATCTTTCGATAGCGGGCTGCCTCGCGTCCGTCGGGCGAGAAGACGAGCGTCGTGTTGTGGACGCGTGTGTCACCGGGAATCGACTCGGGCAGGCTGCCGCCGACGAGCCAGATCTGTTGCTCGCGTGCCCAGCGCGATAGCGCGCGAACGATTTCGCCATCGGGTCCCTGCGCGCATGGATACCGGGATCCTTCGCGGCGCATGAAGGCGAAGTTTTCGGGCAGGGCGACAAGGGCCGCACCGCGGCGTGCTGCCTCTCGTACGCCGGCCTCGGCGCGA
>JANNQH010000809.1:0-2468 GCA_031400655.1 Deltaproteobacteria bacterium
AGGGACGATCGATTTTCGAAGGGCCGCCGACACGGCGGTCCATCCGTCGTCCAGAGTCGGCTCGTCTGGATTTCCTCGGCCAGCTCCAGGAGGAGGGAGCTGCGAGTTCCATAACGATCCGCCACATGGACACATGTCGACTCGAAGGGGCTCTTCTCAGGCCCCCCTGGTTCGACGTGTTCTCGACAGATCCGCGCCAGGCCCTCGAAGAGGTCCCGACCCGGCTCCGTCAAAAGCTTCTCGACCCGGCTGCGGATGCGCGACAGCTTGTGCGCCCGCGGTTCTTCGGTGTCGATCAATCCCTCGATGCCCTCGAAGCCCGGAAACGGCTTCGCATCCTGCTCGCTTGCACAGCTCGTCGCGAGCGGCGCTGCGAGCACGCTCCCCGCTCGTTCGTCGTCGACCTCTCCGACAATGTTGCCGACGACGTTCCCCACCACGTGCAACCCCGGCTCGAGCGGGAAGGTTCTCGGCGCATCCCGGTAGACGATCAGGGAGGCGCTGTGTGCGTCGGCGACGAGGAGCTGGAACGGGTTGTAGAGCCCTTCCTCTCTCGACAAAGAGCGCGACAACGAGTCGGCCGCATCGGCTGCGGTGCGCGCTTCGAGTGCCTCCATCACGACTTCTCCGCGGGAAAGGACCGGCTTTGCCGTCCGAGCACCCGAGTTCTCGCTTAGACTTGCGCCTATCAATTCAGCGTTCGAGCCCGCGTTCGAGGCGGCTTCGAATCCGGGCGCGATCGGCCGCAGATTCGTGAGCCCTGCGAACACGCCTCTCTCACTCAGTCCGACCCAAGTTCCGCCCGCCTCGAGATCGCGCGGCGCGATGAACCGCCCCACTCGGGAAGCTCGGATCGCGGGGCTCTCGGCCGGACGGGCGTAGAACTCGTCCCGGTTCGCCGCGACGACGAGCGGCTTTCCCGGTACGCAGCGATGCAGGACGATCAACGTACACATCGTGCGCCCACCGGCTTGCGAATCCCTTCACCCACCGCGGCGCCACCATTGCGAGGTCAGCTGGTCACCCGCCCACAGCCTGGCTCGCACGGGGGACGGGTCTGGCAAACTAGCGTGCCGCTTCTCCCTTCGCAATGAAAACCTATGAAAAATCAGATAGATGGGAGGACTCTCCGGGAATCTCGGCGAGGCCTGGGCAGGCCGACCGAGCGGGCTGCCGGTCGGTCGCACGCGCGTTGCACCGACTGCCCGAGCCCGCTGGATTCCGGAATGCGAATTCGTTCCCCGAAAGGGAAATCGGACCAGACCGCGCCAGGGCGCGCCGCCCGCGAGAATCTGCGTCGCACGTGCAATTTTTTTGACACAACGGCAGATCTCAGGACACTTCGATTACGTAGGCCCGCTCCTCGCGGGGCTGTTCGAAAGTCGGAGGCAGAGCTCTACCCTGAGAGCTCTGCCTCCCTTCGTTTGAGCCTGTGCCTCGACCTGCCCTGATCTGACCCCGATCTGATCACCCCGACACCCGGTCCCGGCGAGTGCGTGGATGACGCGTGTCTGGAGTGCGGCGGTCGTCGGTGTGACGGGGGTGCCCGTCGAAGTCGAAGTTCGGATCTCCTCCCAGCTGCCCTGCGTCGATGTCGTCGGGCTGCCCGAGGCGGCCGTCCGGGAGAGCATCTCGCGGATCCGGGGCGCGATCGCGGCCTCGGGCCTCTCGTTCCCGGACCGACGGGTCACGGTGAACCTCGCGCCGGCAGAGCTCCGGAAGAATGGCGCCGGGCTCGACCTCCCGATCGCCATCGCGATCCTGACGGCGGCAGGCGAGCTCCCGGCCGAGGCCCCGGCCGGCCGGGCCTTCCTCGGTGAGCTGGCCCTGGATGGCCGCCTGCGAGCGACTCGGGGCAGCCTCGCTTCGCTTCTCGCGCTGCGTCAGTCAGGAGAGGTGCGCGAAGCCGTCGTACCGGCCGGCTGTGCGGCGCGCGCCCGGCATGCCCCCGGCCTCGTGGTGCGGGCTGCGGCCGATCTGCGCGAGGTCGTCGCGCACCTTCGAGACGTGGAACGCCTGCCTCTGGCTGAGACCCTGGCCGACGCCCTCATGCCCGCCTGCGAGCGCTCGTTCGGAACGGACGGCGATGAGGCTCCTCCGTGTCTTTCGGATATCCGCGGTCAGCCGCTGGCCAAGCGGGCCCTCGAGATCGCGGCGGCCGGGGGGCATGGCCTGCTCCTGACCGGACCTCCGGGCACAGGCAAGACCCTGCTGGCCCGGCGCCTGCCAGGACTCCTGCCGCCGCTCCGAGACGAGGAGCGACTCGAGGCCTTCTGCGTTCTCGATGCGGCCGGCATCCTCACCCCCGAAGCACCGATTCCCGACCAGCCTCCCTTTCGAGCGCCCCACCACACCGCCAGCGCCGCCGGTCTGCTCGGCGGCGGCAACCCGATCCGGCCGGGCGAAGTCTCGCTCGCCCACCACGGCGTGCTGTTCCTCGACGAGCTGCCGGAGTTCGATCGGCGCTG
>JANNQH010000810.1:0-4097 GCA_031400655.1 Deltaproteobacteria bacterium
CGCTTGCCCGACGGATCGAGGCTCTTCGCCGCCTCGGCGAGCTCGTCCTTGCGGCGGGCGGCGATGACGACGTTGGCGCCATCGCGCAGGGCGGCGGCGGCCACTTCGCGGCCGAGGCCGGGGCCGACTCCGACGACGACGACGGTTTTGTCCTTGACGAGCATGCAGGTCTCCTCTTTCGATCGACGGATGAACGGATCAGCCCGAAGCGGGCGGGCCCCGACGAAATCAAGCGCACGAGCCGCTGTCAACCTACGCTCGATCTCGGCTGCGCTACTCGACATGCGTGGACGCGATTCTTAGTCTGCCGTCCGCAGGCAGAAGACGGCGACGGGAGGTGAGCGTGCGCGAGGGATGTGTGCTCGTGAGTGGTGCGACGGGGCTCGTGGGGAGGCGGCTCGTGCCGAAGCTCTTCGATCGGTTCGCATCGGTGCGCGTTTTGTCTCGATCGGGAGCCTCGGGGATCGCCGGCGTCGAGGATCGGAGCTGGGACGGGATCGAGCCCGGGGCCGCGGCCCTGGTCGGCGTCGACGCGGTCGTCCACCTCGCGGGTGAGCCGGTCTTTGGTGGGCTCCCGACGAAGGCTCGCCTCGCGCGCATTCGCGAGAGCCGCGTCGCGTCGACGAAGCGGATCGTCGAGCGGATCGCTGCGCTTCCGGAGGGCGCGCGGCCGCGGACGCTCGTGTGTGCCTCGGCGGTTGGGATCTACGGGGATCGGGGCGAGGAAGAGCTCGACGAGGATTCGGCGCCGGGCTCGGGGCACCTCGCCGATCTCTGCCGCGATTGGGAGGCCGAGGCGTGTCGGGCGGAGGCGCTCGGGCTTCGCGTGGTGCGCGTACGGATCGGCGTCGTTCTTGCGCAGGAGGGCGGGGCGCTCTCGCTCATGCGGATTCCCTTTTCAGTGGGCCTCGGCGGTCGGCTCGGAAGCGGTCGCCAGTTCTTTCCCTGGATCCACATCGACGATCTCGTCGCTGCGATCCTGTTCTCGCTCGAGCGAAGCGAGCTGCGCGGTGCGGTGAATGCCGTGGCGCCGTCGGCCGTCCGGAATCTCGAGCTTACCGAGACACTGGCCCGCGTCCTCGGCCGCCCGGCCGCAATCCCGGTACCGGGCTTTGCCCTGCGCGCGGCCCTCGGCCCGCTCGCGGGCGAGCTGCTCGGGAGCCGATTCATTGTGCCCGCCCGGTTGCTTGCTGCGGGCTTCGCGTTCCGCCACGCGGCGCTCGAGCCGGCGCTCGCTTCGGAGCTGAAGGGGTAGGGCCTCGTCGCACGGGGTGGAGCCGTGTCCGCTAGGCGGGGCTTGCATCCGCGTCGGCGAGTGCAGCGCATCGCCGCCGCTCGAGATACGCTGCTCGGAACTCCGCGCGAATCGCGTCGGGCAGGGCGGTCGGTGTCCCGATGCGCTCCGCTCCCGCCATGATTTCCGCCGCCCGCTCGACGAGCTTCGTGAGCTGTAGCGCCTCGCCGGGGGAGCCGGCGACGACGACGAGCCCGTGACTCGCGAGCAGCGCGGCCGCGCGGTCGTGAAGCAGGTCCGCCACGGCGTCGCCGAGTGCCCGGGTCCCGGTTCGATGATAGTCGGCGACCGGGACGTCGCCCCCGACGTAGAGCTCGAGCTCTTCGATCGCGCACGGGATCGGCTGCCGGCAGACGGCGAACATCGTCGCGTGAACGGGATGGGTGTGGACGACGGCGGCGATGTCGGGGTGGCGGCGCAGACAGGCGAGGTGGAGGGCGATCTCGGTGGTCGGCTGGCGCGAGCCCGATAAAACGTTCCCCTCGCTGTCGGTCACGACGAGGTCGTCGAGGGTCATCTCGGCATAACAAATCGCGGTCGGGGTCAGGACGATCTCGCCAGATCGAGCGCGCGCAGAGAGGTTTCCGGCAGTGCCCTCGGTCAGGCCTGCGCGGTCCATTTCTTGCGCCGCTTCGAGAACGGCTCGTTTCGTTGCGTCGAGGTCGCGTCCCCGGGCGCGATCGCGATCGAGCGGCTGGTCGTTCGCCTGCGCCGCCTCGCGGGCCGGGCCCTTCAGCTCGACGGTATTGCCGTCGGGATCAGTCAGGTAGATCGAGGGGCCGAAGCCTTCGGCGCCATAGCGGTCGGCGGTCTCGCTCGCCGTTATGCCGTGACGGGAAACGAGATCGCGGATGCGTTCTTCGTCGAAGCGGGTGAGCGCCAGCGCGAAGTGATCGACGTTGCGGGCGTTCGGGTCGGGCCGGCCGCCGCCGGCGCGGCCGAGCGGCGAATCCACCGGGACGAGGTCGATCAGCGACGAGCCCGCGCGCAGCTGGATCAGTCCGAGCGCTTCGATCCGCCGCTCGACGGGGAAGCCGAGAGCGTCGCGATAGAACGCCAGTGCGCGCTCGAGATCCGTTACGCGCACGACGACGTGGTCGAGGCCGCGGGGCGCGATGGCATGAGCTTGCGCGTGGGACGTTCGGCTCAAACGAATCTCCAGCACCCGCGCCCGTGACTCGCTCGCGCCGTCAGCTCTTTTTCGGCGTCCCGACGGCCCCTGCGCCCGACACGGGCGGCGGCGCGTGGGTCTCGAGCTTCGAGCGGCGGTCGTGGCGCTCGATCGCGAGCATGATCAGACGGTCGAGCAGCTGCGGGTACGGCAGCCCCGTCGCCTCCCATAGCTTCGGATACATCGAGACGCTCGTGAAGCCGGGGAGGCTATTCAGCTCGTTGACGTAGGCGCGCCGCGTCTGGCGATCGAACAGGAAGTCGACCCGCGCCATCCCCTCGCCATCGAGGGCGCGGAAGGCCGCGATCGCCATCGCGCGCAGCTGCTCGCTCTCCTCGGGCTCGAGGTCGGCGGGAATGATCAGCTCGGTCGAGTCGTCGTGGTACTTGGCTTCGTAGTCGTAGAATTTCCGGTGCGCGCGGATCTCGCCCGGGATCGAGGCCTCGGGCTCGTCGTTGCCGAGCACGGCGACCTCGATCTCCCGCGCGTCGACGGCGGTTTCGACCAGCACCTTGCGGTCGTAGCGCTGGGCGATGGCGATCGCCGAGATGAGCTCCGAGAGCGTCTCGGCCCGGGAGATGCCGATCGACGAGCCCGAGTTGGCGGGCTTCGCGAAAGCCGGAAGACCGAGCTCCGCCTCCGCGCGTTCGGCCGCGCCGCGCGGCCCGATGCGGGCGAGAGTCGAGGCGCTGAATCCGATCCACGGCGTGACCGGAAGACCCGCCGCCGACAACAGCCGCTTCGCGAGATCCTTGTCCATCTGGAGCGCGGAAGAGAGCACGCCCGATCCGACGTACGGGACGTCGGCCAGCTCGAGCAGCCCCTGGAGCGAGCCATCTTCGCCGCCGCGGCCATGGATGATCGGGAACACGACGTCGAGGCGGGCGGCGGCGCCGAGGGCGCGCGCGGGGGAGACGCCTTCCGTTTCGCTCGGGAGCAGAATCGTCTGGCCGGGGACCGCGGGCAGGAACACGCCCGTCTCCCGCAACACGGCCGACAGCTCTTTCGCGTTTTCAGGCTCTTTTTGTGAAAGGTGCCAGCGGCCTTCGGGGTCGACGCCGATCAGCGAGACCTCGTAGCGCGAGCGATCGAGGGCCTTCAGGATCGAGGTCGCGGACACGATCGAGACGTCGTGCTCGACCGAGCGACCCCCGAAGAGCAGTCCCACACGCAGCTTACCCATGAACCCCCCGTTTCCGGATCGAGAGTGACGGATCGAGATCCGAAAAGGCCCGTCCGGTGCGCGCGGCCGATGATACGCCCCGACCGCGGCACTCGCTTGACCCTGCCACTCCCCATTCGTAACCTCGCCGCGTGAGCTTGACCCCCGACACGCAGAGATCGTTTCCCGCGCCGTCCCTCGCACCGACTCTCGCCCCGATCCTGGTGGCGAAGCAGGAGGCGTTGATCGGCCGGCTCGCGTCGGCGGGTCGCCTGCTGGTGGCGTTCTCGGGTGGCGTCGACTCGAGCTATCTCGCCTGGGCGGCGGGCCAGGCGCTCGGGTCGGACAGCCTGTGTGTGACGGCGGTCTCGCCTTCGTATCCCGAGAGCCATCGCGCGATGGCCGAGCAGCTCGTCGCCGATTTCGCGCTCGCCCACCGCTTCATCGAGACCCACGAGATGGAGCGCGCC
>JANNQH010000811.1:0-3474 GCA_031400655.1 Deltaproteobacteria bacterium
CGCGAACGCCATCAGCGCCCGCTGGCGATTCTCGCCGCTGCCGAGGCCTTCGACGTAGCGCTCCGCCTCGCCGCGATCCTTCCGGAACCAGCCGCGGACGACGGCGTGCTCGGCGATCCCGACGAGCTGCCGATCGATGGCCAAGAGGCCCATCAAAGCCGACTCGACACCCACCAGCGCGCTCGCCGGATCGGCCTCGGCCCAGGTCTCGATGACCGTCCGGGTGGCGAAGAGCCGATACATCGGATTGGCGGTCGCGAAGGTCCATCTCGCCGCCGCCTCCGGGTCGAGACGGGTCCAGGCTCGAAGCAGAAGATCGTACGAGGCCGGGTCGAGGTCGCGTCCGGAGTCGGCGAGGACGGCGCGGATCGCCGGCACGGCCGCTTCGCCGAGCGTCGGCAGCTGGGACGCGAGCTGTTGCGCACGGGCGAAGGGATCCCGCTCGTCGAGTGCGGCGGCGAGCAGGCCGTCGGCCGGCGATCCGGACGGGGATTCGAGGGCGGCCGTGCCCCCAGAGGACGCGAGTCCAGCGACGGGCGCCTGGGACGAGGCGTCTTCGTTCGCGCCTTCGGTCGTCGAACCGTCGCAGCCCGTTACGCCCGAGACGAGCAGGCTCGTCAGGATTCCCTTGTGAAGCAGCGAGCGGAGATCTTTTTGCATCCGCGGGAACTAGCACAATTCGCGCGGCGCGGCCGCTCAGAGCGCCTGCAGGTCGTCGCGGAAGGCGAGCACGAAGCGATCGAGGCGCTGCTTCGCCCGGTCGAGAGCAAGGGCCCCGTCGTGCCGGGCGTAGACGATCAGTTGCACGAAGGCCCGCGGACGGGTGCGCTGCCAGGGGTTGGACTCGATGCCGAGCAGTGCCCGCAAGGCCTCGCGCCCGATCCCGCGATCACGGGGTCGCCAGACGTGGACGAGGGCGCGCTCGCTGCCCGGTGGGCGGCTGGCCATCGCCCACTCGATCTCGCGATCGAGCGCCCAGATCTGCTTGCTGCGCACGCTCTCGAGCTGCCAGTCGGGTCCAGGGACGAGCGCCTTCGACGAGAACATTCGGGTCGAGTCCGGGTGGCTTGCATCCTCGTAGCCGACGAGCACGTCGACGATATCGGGCGCCTGGAGCGGGCCGCCCTCGATCTGGTAGCGGCGATGGAAGCCGCGGGCGAAGACGCCCGTGAACAGGGGCTCATGCGGTGCGGGGCTGCTCGTCCAGCCGGCCTTGGTCTCGGGGAAGTCGACCGCGAAGCGCTGGACGATCGGCAGGGGGGGCGGGAGTCGCGGAACCAGGAACGAGGCCAGTGCCAGCGCGGCCATCACGAGCCCGGTCGCCAAGGCGAGCCCGCGCGGTTCCGCCGCGATGCTCGGCTCGTCGCTTCTCTCTTCCCCTTCGCCGCCTCGGGTCGTCTCATCGCCCTGCGCGCCGCGCCGACCGAGGCTGAGCAGCCGACCGAGTCCGTAGAGCAGCACGGTGCCGAGCATCAATACCGCGAGACCCTGCGGCGTGTGGTCACCCTCGATGCCTGCCAGCTTCTCCGGTTCCGGACTCGCTGCAACCAGGGCGACGCGTACGGCGTTGAGGACGAATGCGAGCGCTGGCGCGACAGCGGCGACCAGCCAAAGGCGCGCGCCGGCTTCGCGAAAGAGCTCGCGCACGACCAAGCCGATCAGAACGAGGATGCCGATGCCGTTCAATCCGCTGCAGCTATCGATCACATGGAAGGTGTGTTCGGCGTTGTGCAGGATGACGCCGCTCTGGCTGAACTCCCGGCCGGCGAGCTCGAGCAGCCAGGCGGCAGACTCTGCCGTCCGCCGCTGCAGCAGCCAAAGGAGCTCGTCCTGAAGCGGCTTCGGGAGCCGGATCCCGAGCAGAAGCACGCAGGCCGGCAGCCCGAGCGCCCGGGCGCTGCGCGCTCCGCGCCAGGCAGTGGCCCACGCCAGGACGAGGGCGGCGAGCGCGGGCAGCAGCAGGTCGACCTTGCCCGTCCGCGTCGCCCAGACGAAGAGGAGCGCGCCAACGCCAGTCCAGGCAAGTGTCGCGGACCAGCGCAGGCGGCGTCGAATCGGGGAGGCTGCCGTCGGCGATGCCGCTCGCGCGAGGCACCGGAGTCGTTCGCGTCGGCCGTACACCATCCAGCCGAAGAGCGCGAGGACGGCGAGGGTCGGCAGGCCACCTGGAAGGAAGAGGAGGGCGTCGACGTCGTAGTCTGTCGGCGCGAGCCAGAGCCCGCGAAAGGCCAGCAGCGCGAGCCCGCAGATCGCGACGCCCCAAAGCGGCGGGGCCCCCTTGGCCGAGCGCATCTCAGCGGATCGCGGTGCGGATCCGTCGGCGCGCGTCGTCCGCTCGCTCATCCCGTGCGCTCCGCCCCACCGCGCGACTCTCGCTCGAGGCCGCCGCCAAAGCGGGCCACGAAGACGGGGAGGTTCCGGATCGAGACGGATCGATAACCGAGCTCGATCCATCCCTGCCGCTCGAGCTCCTTCAGCTCGCGACTGACACTCTGGCGCGTCGCACCCAGCATGTTCGCCAGATCGTTCTGGGAGAAACTGGCGATCTCGGCCCGCTCCGTCGACCTCAGCAGCTCGCCGAGAAGCCTCGGCAGCCGCTCCTTCAACGGCAGCAGGCTCGCCTCGATCACCTGGCTGGCGAGTCGTCGGATGCGGGCGCAGAGGTGGACGCTGATCGCCCGCTCGATGCCGGGATGCTCGCGGCGGAGCCGATCAAAGCTCGCCTTGTCTAGAACGTCGAGATCCGTCCGGCCGACGGCGTAGGCATTGTTGAAGCGGGGCAGGCCGTCGATCAGGTCGATCTCGCCGAAGCAGTCGCCCGCGTGGCAGCTCGCCAGCTGGAACTCGCGGCCAAGCAGCGTGTACTCGCTGATCCGGACGGCGCCGGAGCGGATCCGATAGCACTCGTCGCCGTCGTCGCCGCTGGTGTAGATCGCTTCCGCCTCGGCGACCACGCGGGATCGCATCCGCGCCTCCACGGCTCTCCGCACCTCGGCGGGCAGGGGATCGATCCAGCTCCGGCAATCGTTCATCGCCGGGAGGATCGCATGTCCCGCTCCGCCTGGCGACCGGATCGCAGTCCGCCTTACGTGGCCCGAAGTATGGACCTGCCCGCGGTCGCTCCGCGCGACTCGATCCGGCAGGTCCATCCGATCTGGGAACGGCCGCTCGGTCAGCAGCTCAACATGCAAGCGCCCGGCGGTGTCTCCGTCGTCTGGCATTAGGCAGTCATTACCGGCCTGCTCTTCTCGCGCCCACTGGCCGCAGCGCTCGCGCGAGGGCACGGGCTCATTCGTAGCGAATCCCCGGATAGAGCAGCCCCACCACGAAATCGAAGCACGGCCAGAAGATCTTGCCCGCGAAGTTCCAGACGAGCAGGAGCGCTCCGATCGCGACGATCGGCTGGCGGCAAAAGGTCTGGTAGGCCTCGACCCAGCGCTCCGGCAACAGCAGAGCGAGGGCCCCACTTCCGTC
>JANNQH010000812.1:0-11763 GCA_031400655.1 Deltaproteobacteria bacterium
CCCCGAATTCGGAGCTTTTCAGCGCGCGGCAGGATACGAAATTCCGTTTCAGAACCAAATGGATGGCGTGCGCGGCCGAGATTCAACTTCCGGTCGTCTCGGTGGCTCCGGCTAAACGCGCGAGTTTGCCATTTCCAGGCCAAAATGAGGCCATTTTTGATTGACACGACCACCGAAACGCTTATGATCGCGCCGTTTAGCAGGGGTTCTCCTGCACGACAGCAATTGGGGGGCCTGCGAATCCGGCGGCGATTCGACGTGAATCGTGACGCGGTAGGCGGGCGATCTGAATCAGTCGATCCGGTCGAAAGACCAGGGTGGATTGATGGATCGATCTAAAAGAGGGAGGAATCGAGAAATGGCAGCCAAGAAGAAGAAGGCAGCGGGTTCGGCGAAGAAGGCTAAGACGGGCGATCTGATCATCTCGAAGTCGCGCGTCAAGGCGGCGTCCAAGAAGTGCAACGTGGGCAGCGAGTTCTACGGAGCGCTCGACACCGTCGTTCGCGGTCTGATCAAGGGCGCGGAAGACCGTGCCCAGGGCAACAAGCGCAAGACGTTGAAGGCCGTCGATCTCTAGATCGGTCGGATAGATCGGTCGGATAGATCGATCGGATAGATCGATCGGGATGGCCCGACGAGGCCCGCCAGTGATGCAACTGGCGGGCCTCTCTGTATCCAGAGGTTTCCGGACGCTTCAGGTCGTGTCAGATCTCGTCGGCGGAATCCGCATCGCCGGCACCTTCAAGCTCTTCGTCGCCATCGCCAATCGGCTCGGGCAACGCTGCTTCCCGATCGAGGTTGGCGCCGACTCGAAAGAGCCGCTCGAGCGTCACCCGGCGCAGTCCCTCGTCCAGCGAGAGGCCATTTTCTCGCGCGAGCAGCTCCAGCCCATCGCTCGCATAACGAGTCGCCTTGTCGAGGGCTCGCGGAAGCGACTCGGGATCGCCGAGCTCCATGCGATCGGCGACGGCGACCCGATTCGCCAGTGAGATCAGGGCATGGAATACGCCACCCCGTTCGTGGGGAGCGAGCTCGCGGATCGCGCGGAAGAGCGCTCGCTCTTCGGCACGCGCTTCGGGCAGGACTGACGTCCAGGCCGGCAGACCGAAGCTCTCGAGATCTAGCACCGGCGGCTCCTTCGGAAGCTCGCCCTGTTTTTCCGGTCGCAGGAAGCCGTAGATTCGCATCGCCGAGTCCCAGTTCGGAAAGCCGAGATCCTCCATGCGTCCCGTGCGCCAGCGAAGCGCCCACTCCTCCATCTCCGGGGCCAGCTCTTCGCGCACCGCCTGGATCGCGCGGAAATAGAGCCAGTAGTCGGTCTGGAAGAGCGCGTGGAGAAGCCGAAGCAGCGGCGCGATGTCGTCGCCGGAATTCCGGGCGACGAAGTAGAACTGGCCCTCGAGGGTCTGCGACTGATCGGGCGGCGACCAGTCGGGATCATCCTGGGGGCTCGGCTTCATGAACACGTCGATGTGTTGTCGCAGGTAGAGCACGAGCAGCTCGGTGTCGATCGACTGGGCGGCGCGCGCGAGCGTCTCGTCATCGGCCTCGGCGAGGGCGGCGAACCAGTTGTCGAGGCGGCTGTGGTCGAGGCGAACACCGCGCCAGACGTCGAGATCGAAGCAGGCGACGAGCTGCTCGTTGGTCGCCAGCGCGAGCAGCCAGCTCGCATCCTCGAGGCCGATCGCGCGGCAGGTGTAACAGAGCTCGGCCTCGGGCAGCAGCGGGATCACCGCCTCGGGATTCGGAAGCAGCTCGATCAGTTGCCGGCGGATCGGGAGCGACGTGTCCAGCAGGAGCGCCGCCTGACGCTCGGGCGGCAGGGCATCGAGGGCCTTTTCGGCGGCGCGGCGATCCTCTCGAGCCAGCTGGAGGAGGCGCCGCGCTTCGGGCGTGGTTTCGCGCGTGAGATCCATGAGTTCGGCCAGACTAGCAGGGAGGCGCTGCGGGTGCCTCGAGAGCCCGGGGCGAGTCGCTAAGCTGGCGCAGCGTGAGGATCGATCTCGTTCGCACAGGACTGGCACGGCGTGCGGCATCCCGGGTGGATGCCGTGGCGGCAGCCTATGCGGCGGTGGCGCTGGTGCTTCGCGAAGGCAGCGCCGGCGCCGAAGTGCTCTTCATTGAACGCGCGATGCGGGCGGACGATCCGTGGTCGGGGCACATGGCGTTTCCCGGTGGTCGGCTCGAGGGTGGGGACGATTCGGCGCGGACAGCCGCCTGTCGCGAGACCCAGGAGGAAGTCGGGCTCGAGCTGTCCCGGGCCGAGTATCTCGGCCACCTCTGCGATCTCTCTGGTCGCTCCGGCGCGCCCACGCCGATGATCGTGTCGGCGCACGCGTTTCATCTCGAACAGGATCAGCCGCTCTCGCTGGACCAGAACGAGGTTCGCTCGGCCTTCTGGTTTCCGCTGGCGGAGCTCCGGAACGAGGCGCGGCGCACCACGCACCGGATCCCCCAGATCCCCGACCACAGCTTTCCGGCGATCGTCGTGGGCGAGCCGGCGCGCCACTTCGTGTGGGGTCTCACGTACCGCTTCCTCGAAGAGATGTTCGCGCTGATGGAGAGCCCGCTGCGCGAGCGCTGAGCGCTCCTTATTGGCTGAGGGCTCCCCATTGGCTGAGGGCTCAGTGCGCGCGAGCCGGCGCGCCTGGTTCGTGGCCGGCACAGCGTCGGACGGGAAGCGGCGGATAGCGCGGAAAGGTCGGGTCGTCGTCCGCCCGGGCGCAGCGGTAGAAGACGCTCCCGCGCTTGCTCGCCTGCTCGCGCCGGTGGCGGCAGATCCCGCACAGGCCGATCGCGGCGAGGCGTGTGCCCACATCGTCCTTCTCCATCGAAAGAGTCTACAATGCGGCCCGCATGTCCGATGTCCTCGAACGTCTGCTCGCCCGCCTCGATCCGATTCTCGAAGGATTCGGCCGTCTGCTCTCCGCCTTCGTGGGCCGCGCGCCCGGACTCGAGGAGCTCGCGTCCTGTCACGCGTTCCGCTGGCGGGTCGGCCGCGGTCTGGGTCGCCTCGAGGCGATCGAGTCGGTCGCGCGCTTCGACCTCGACGACCTGCTCGGTGTCGCGCCGGCAATCGAGGCCCTCGATCGCAACACGCGATCTCTGATCGCGGGTCTCCCCTTCAACGATGTGCTGCTCTTCGGCTCCCGGGGCACGGGCAAATCGTCGGCGGTTCGAGGCCTGCTGAGTCGGCATGCGGCAGCAGGCCTGCGCCTCGTCGAGGTCGATCGCAGCGATCTCGCCGAGCTGCCGGACCTGCTCGCTGCGCTGCACCGGATCACTCGATCCGTTCCCGGGCGATATGCGTTCCTCATCTTCTGCGACGACCTCTCGTTCGGTACGAGCGAGCTCGGCTTCCGCGAGCTCAAGGCGGCCCTCGAAGGTGGGGTCGAGGCGCGGCCGGCTCGGGTCTGCGTCGTCGTGACGAGCAATCGCCGCCACCTGTTGCCCGAGACGATGGCGGAGAATCGCGAAGCAAGGCTCGATGCTTCGGGGGAGCTTCATCTCGGCGAGGCGCTCGAGGAGAAGCTCGCTCTCGCCGACCGCTTCGGCCTCGTCCTGGGTTTCTATCCCTGCGACCAGGAGAGCTATCTCGAGATCGTCGCGCACTGGCTCGCAAAGGACGGGATTCCCGCCCTCGACGACCCCGCTCGAGAGGCGGCGCTGCGCTATGCGCTCGAGCGTGGCGGCCGTTCGGGCCGCGTCGCCCGGCAGTTCGTCAACGAGTGGATCGGGCGGATTCGGCTCTAGATGACTTCGAGCTCTCGCCCGACCTTGGCCAAGGCGCCTAACGCCTGGTCGAGATGCTCGCGCTTGTGGGTCGCCATGTAGGAGGTCCGGATCAAGCCGTGGCCCGGGGGCACGGCGGGGGTCATCACCGGATTCACGAAGACGCCCTCCTCCTGGAGCCGCTTCGCCATCTGGAAGGTGGCCGCGTCCGAGCCGATCAAGAGCGGGATCACCGGCGACTGCGAGCCGCAAGTCTGAAAGCCGAGATCCTGCAGCTCCTTGCGCATGTACTCGGTGTTCTCCCAGAGGCGATCGCGGCGGTCGGGCTCGGACTCGAGGATTTCGAGAGCCGCGTCGACGGCGGCGACGGCGGCAGGCGGAATCGCGGCGGTGAAGATCTGGGAGCGGGCGTTATGCTGGATGTAGTCGATTACCTCGGCGGTTCCGGCGACGAAGCCGCCGACGGTCGCGAGCGATTTCGAGAACGTGCCCATCACGAGATCGACCTCGGATTCGAGGCCGAAATGCTCGCAGACACCGCGGCCGTTCGCGCCGAAGACGCCGAGGCTATGCGCCTCGTCCACGAACAGACGCGCGCCATACGTGTTCTTGTGGCGGACGATCTCGGGCAGCGGTGCGATGTCACCTTCCATCGAGAAGACGCCGTCGATGGCGATCAGCTTGCCCTTCTTCGGGTCGGCCTGGCGGAGCTTCTTCTCGAGGTCATCCGGGTCGTTGTGGCGGAACTTGAACGATTTGGCGTAGGAGAGCCTCACACCGTCGATGAGCGAGGCGTGGTCCATCGCGTCGAGGAAGGCGAGATCGTGGCGCGACAGCAGACAGGACAGCACCCCGATATTGACGCCGTAGCCCGTCGAGAAGATGAGGGAGGCCTCGCGCTTCATGAATCGGGCGAGCCTGCGCTCGAGGGCGACGTGGATGTCGAGAGTGCCGTTCAGGAGGCGGGAGCCTGCGCAACCGGTGCCGTATTTCTCGGTCGCCCGGATCGCGGCTTCCTTGACCTTCGGATGGCTCGTGAGGCCGAGATAGTTGTTCGAGCCCAGCATGATGACCTTCTGGCCATTCATGGTGACGACCGGATCCTGGGGCGATCCGATCTCGCGGTACATCAGGTAGTGGCCGGCAGCCCGCGCATCGCGCACGCGGGTGAAATCCTTGCACTTCTGGAAGACGTCCAAGCTCTCTCCTCCCGGGCCGCCCGGACGCGCGTCCGAACTCTCGCTCGAGCATCGGTCATTCATCGGTCATCACGGCTGTCATCACAATAGGAGAGGGATCGTCGGTGTGAAGGCGCTGCCCACGCCGCCCCGGTCAGATGCGTCACAGCCTGGCTGATTCGCGCGATGCCGCGCAGATCGGTGAAATCGATTCGGTGAGCGACGAGGGGCGCCGAAGCCTACCGCAGGCGGTCTCGGGACGTCAGGGTCGTTCTGCCGAGGGAAAAACGCGCGGACCGGGTGCGCGAAAGTGCAGTGTCCCGCGCCCGAAGGACGTGATTCTACGTCGGTTCGATGGCCGGATTCCGATAGAGTGTGGCGGCGGCGCTCGCGGCGCGTCGTGTTCTGGATCCATGCGACGAGCAGCGGATCGGATGGGCCCGCGGGGCCAAAGGGCGTCTTTCGAGAGCAAGACCGAGGGCAGGGTCGAGGGCGAGGGGGCGACCCGATGACGGGGCACGGAACGCGGCTGCGAGCCGCGGATCGGGAGTACGCGAAAGCGCGTACGAACGAGCGTACGAACGAGCGCGTGAAGCCGCGGAGCATCGCTGGCAGCGGCGGTGTCGTCGGCGCGCTGCTCGCCCTCGTGCTGTCGTGGCTGGTGGCCGGCGCGCCGCAATTGGCGCGCGCCGAACAGCCCGTCGCCGTCGCTGAAAGCGAGTCCGGGGATCCGATCGATTCCGTGGACCCGCTCGACGATGAAGATCCCGATCCGCTCTTCGACGATTCTTTCGATGAGGACCTCGACGGCGCGCAGGCCGCCTATCCGGACCCTATCGAATCTACCAATCGCGGTGTGCTCGCGTTCAATCGCCAACTCGACAGGTGGATCCTCGATCCCGTGACCAGGGCCTATCAGTTCGCCGTTCCGAAGCCTGCGCGCAACGCGGTCTCGCGCTTCTTTCTCAATCTCGGATCGACCAAGACCCTCGTCAACGACTTCCTGCAGCTCGAGTGGAAGGACGCGGGCGTCACGGCGACGCGGCTCGTGGTGAACACGTCCTTCGGACTGCTCGGGCTCTTCGACGTCGCGGAGAAGATCGGTCTCCCGGGGCACGAGTCGGATTTCGGGCAGACACTCGCCCTTGCCGGGACTCCGAGCGGGCCCTACCTGGTGCTCCCGTTGCTCGGGCCCTCGAATTTGCGAGACGGCTTCGGCGGGGTGGTAGACGGCTTCTTCCAGCCGACCTACTACATCCTGGGTCCCATGAACGTCACGCTGGGCCCGATCTTCATGCAGAGTCCGACTGCGATCCTGCTCTACGGGGGCAGCTCCGGCCTCACGCTCCGCGACCGGAACTTCGCGAGGCTGCAGGATCTCGAGAGCAGCAGCGTGGACTACTACGCCGCCATGCGCAGCGGCTACTACCAGGACCGTGTCGGTCAGATCTGGTCCCGCCGCACCGATCACCGGACGACGCACGAGCCGAACCAGCCGGGCGAGGATCCGGCCCCCTGACTCTGCCGGGAGCGGCTTCGCTCTTCTCCCGCTGAGGTCTCAGCCGTCGCTGCGGCCCTTGCTCTTCAGGTTGGCGATCTTGGTCTCGACCGAGACCACCAGCTGGTCGAAGCCGTCCCGCTTCAGAGCCGACGCGTACTCGGAACGCCGCAGCGCGAGCTCGCTCACCTTCCCGTTCAGATAGACGTCGATCACCTTCCAGTCGCCGTTCTCCAGCATTACGCGGTAGTTGAGCTCCACGTCCTCGTCGCCGGGGACGACGATCTTGGTGCGCACGAGGCGGGTGTCGTGGGCGGCGTCGTCGACGCCGAGGGTGACGAACTGCTCGCCCGAAAATCCTTTGAAGCGGCCGGCGTAGTTGGCGGTCGTGAAGTGGGAGAAGGTCTCGGCCCAGCGCTTCTGGTCGGCAGCGGACAGGGTCTCCCAATGGCGCCCGACGGTCTTGCTCGCCATGAACTCTAGATCGAAGGTCCGACCCATGAGCGGCTCGAGCTTCTCGATGCGGCCCTGGAATCCCAGGGTCTTCGCGTCCTTCATGATGGCGAGCAGGCCGGCGTGAAAGGCCTCGATCGTCGGCACCGGGGAGCTCGCCGTCGGCGCCACCGCTGCCGGCGGGCTCGCGGGCTCGGCAGTCGCGAGCGACACGAGACCTGCGCCGAGGACCAGTGCCAGCGCGGCTGCCAACATGGGTCGGGAGGTGCGCAGGGCGACAGCGAGCGAAATCGTGCGGCGATCGTCAGACATTTAGATCCTTTGGCTGGGTCCGTTGCTGGAATCCGCGGGACCGTTTGACTGGGCTCTGCTTCGGGCCAGACAGCTGACCCGATGCTTCGACCGACCATCAGAGGCTCTCGAGCACCATTTCGTTTCGTGACGCTTCGTGGTCTCGAGTCCCGGCCGCCCTGCGGAGGCAGCCGCAAGCGTGTCGCATGCGCACGCGGGTGTCGAGGCATGCCACGGATGGCGGCGCCCGATGCGACCGCCCGCGTCTCGCCGCGTTCTTTCTCATCGCCTGCGGGTACGGCCTGCGGGTATGATCCCAGCGAGGTCGAAGATGTCGGCGAGTTCGCAGGCGAAGCAGGCGCTCGATTGGCTCGAGCAGAATCTCGAGGGTCGCATCGAGGAGCTGACCCGGCTGGCCCGGATTCCGAGCGTGTCGGCGGCTGGCTTCCCGGAGCTCGAGCTTCGGCGCAGCGCCGACGCGGTGGCGCAGCTGCTCGGGGAGTCGGGCTTCGAGCGCGTCGAGCTGCGCACGCTCGCGGGCGCGCATCCCTACGTGATCGGCGAGTGGCTCGGCGCCGGAGCCGAGGCGCCAACCCTGCTTCTCTACGCCCACCACGATGTCCAGCCCCCGGGCCGCGCAAGCCATTGGCGCACACCCGCCTTCGAGCCCGCGCGGATCGCCGGCGAAGGCGAAGCGGGCCGGCTCTACGGGCGTGGGGTGGTCGACGACAAGGCGGGGATCGTCGTCTTCGCGGGGGCGCTTCGGGCCTGGCTCGCGAGCGGCGGGCGGCCGCCGGTGAACCTCAAGCTGGTCGTCGAGGGCGAGGAGGAGATCGGCTCGACCCATCTCGGCGAATTTCTGCACAGCCACCGCGAACGCCTCGCCGCCGACGTCATCGTTCTGTCCGACACGGCGAATCTCGCGACCGGCCTGCCCTCGCTCACGACCAGCCTGCGCGGGATCCTGAACGTCGATGTCCACGTGCGCGCCCTCGATCATCCGGTCCACAGCGGGATGTGGGGCGGGCCGGTGCCGGACGCGACGAGCGCCCTCGCCCGGATCCTCGGCCGGCTCTTCGACGGCGAGGGCAAGGTTGCGATCCCCGAATTCGAAGCGGGCTGTCAGCCGCTCACGGCCGCCCAGCGCACGCGCCTCGAAGCGCTTCCGATCGACGAAGCCGAATTTCGCGCGGATGTCGGGATGGTCGCATCGGCGTCGCTCATCGGTGGCGGGGGCTCGGAGATCTACCAGCGGCTCTGGAACCGGCCGTCGCTCGCGGTCGTCGCCCTCGAAGGAATCCCGCTGGCAGAGGCCGGCAATCAGCTGATCGCCGAGGCGGCGGCGCGGGTCGGTGTGCGGATTGCGCCGGGGCAGGATCCGGAGGCGATGCAGGAGCGCGTCGTCGCGTTCCTCGCAGCCGATCCGCCGTGGGGCGTCGAGGTTCGCGTCCAGGCCCGGGAGGCGGTCGGCGGTTGGCGGGTCGAGCCGGAGGGGCCGGCCTTCGCGGCGGCCGAGCGGGCGCTCCGCGCGGGCTACGGGCGCGATCCGGTGTACGTGGGCTGCGGGGGATCGATCCCCTTCGTGGCGCCCTTCGTCGAGGTGCTCGGCGGCGCGCCGGCGCTGCTGCTCGGGCTCGAGGACCCGATTTGCAATGCCCACGGCGAAAACGAGAGCCTCGATCTCGCAGATTTCCGGCGCGCGCTGCGCTCGGCGGTGTTGCTCTTCGCGGAGCTCGGCGCCGTCGCCTGATCGTGCAATCAATCATGAAGGGATAGGCCTGCCGCGCTAACGTGGGCCTTCGCCAGGGCCGCAGCTGGGCCCGGTGCGCACCGCTGCGAGAGCCCGGGCCCGCTCCCCGCAACTGCCCGCCTCGAACAAAGCCTGGAAAGCCTGGAGGGATGCATGACCGCGATCGAAACGACGCCCGAGCTCGTCCGGAAATCCTACGCCCGGACCCACGAGAACGTCGCGATCGTCCGCAAGCGCCTGGGCCGTCCGCTCACCTTCGCCGAGAAGATCCTGTTCGGACATCTCGACGATGCGAAACGCCAGGATCTCGTTGCGGGCGAGTCCTATCTGTTGCTCCGGCCCGATCGCGTGGCGATGCAGGACGCGACGGCGCAAATGGCGATGCTCCAGTTCATGCAGGCGGGGCGCGACGAAACCGCGGTGCCCTCGACGGTCCACTGTGATCATCTGATCGAGGCGAGGAAGGGCGCGGCCGCCGACATGGCGACGGCGCGCACGACGAACGCCGAGGTCTACGACTTCCTGCGGACCTGCGCGGCCCGCTACGGCATCGGCTTCTGGGGTCCCGGCGCCGGCATCATCCATCAAGTGGTGCTCGAGAAATACGCCTTCCCCGGCGGCATGATGATCGGCACCGACTCCCATACGCCGAACGCCGGTGGCCTCGGCATGTTCGCCGCCGGCGTTGGTGGCGCCGACGCCGTGGACGTGATGGCGGGCTTTCCGTGGGAGGTCCTCTATCCGAACGTGATCGGCGTGCATCTGACGGGCCGCCTCTCCGGTTGGGCCTCGCCGAAGGACGTGATCCTGAAGGTCTGCGAGCTCCTGACGGTGAAGGGCGGGACGAACCGCATCGTCGAGTATTTCGGCGAGGGCGTCGCCTCCCTCTCGTGCACCGGCAAGGCCACCATCACGAACATGGGTGCCGAGCTCGGCGCCACGACCTCGATGTTCCCCTACGACGAGCGAATGGCGATCTACCTGAAGGCGACCGAGCGTGGCGAGCTCGCCGATCTCGCGACTGCAAACCGCGAGCTGCTGACGCCCGATCCCGACGTGCTCGCGCACCCCGACGGTTATTTCCAGGAGATCATCGAGATCGATCTGTCGAAGCTCGAGCCCCAAATCGTGGGACCCCATACTCCCGATCTAGCGCGGCCGGTCTCGCGCATGGCCGCCGATGCGAAGGCGAACGGCTATCCGCTGAAGCTCTCGTCGACCTTGATCGGAAGCTGCACCAACTCGTCCTACGAGGATTTCTCGCGCGCCGCCGACGTCGCGCGTCAGGCGAGCCGCAAGGGCGCGAAGATCAAGACGCAGCTCTGGTGTACACCGGGCTCGGAGCAGGTCGACGGGACCGTCGCTCGGGACGGGCAGAAAGAGGCGCTCGAGGCGATCGGCGCGATCGTGCTGGCGAACGCCTGCGGCCCCTGCATCGGCCAGTGGAAGCGCGACGACGTCAAGTCCGGCGAGGCCAACTCGATCCTCAGCTCCTTCAATCGGAACTTCCCGAAGCGAAACGACGGTAATGCGGCGACGCTCTCGTTCATCGGGAGCCCGGAGATCTGCGTCGCCTACGCGCTGGCCGGAAGTCTCGACTTCGACCCCATGAAGGACGAGATCGAGGCCGCCGACGGGACGCGTTTCAAGCTCGCGCCCCCCGGCCCCGCGCCCGAGATTCCGCCGAAGGGCTTCGTCATCAGCTATGCGGGTTACGAGGCGCCGCCGGCGAAGGAGAAGCGCGCGTCGGTCGAGGTCGTGGTCGCGCCCGGCAGTGATCGCCTGCAGCTGCTCGAGCCGTTCACGCCCTGGGACGGCCGCGACTTCGCGAAGCTGCCGATCCTGCTGAAGGCGAAGGGCAAGTGCACGACGGACCATATCTCGATGGCGGGTCCCTGGCTGAAATACCGGGGCCACCTCGACAACATCTCGGACAACATGTTCATCGGTGCGATCAACGCCTACACCGGCGAAGCGGGCACCGGCCGCAACCTCGAGACGGGGGCGACGGGGCAATCGGTTCCCGCAATCGCCCGTGACTACAAGGCGCGGGGACTGCGCTGGGTCGTCGTCGGCGACGAGAACTACGGCGAGGGCTCGAGCCGCGAGCACGCTGCGATGGAGCCGCGCCATCTCGGTGCCGCCGCGGTGATCGTCCGGAGCTTTGCGCGCATCCATCAGTCGAATCTGAAAAAGCAGGGCGTCCTGCCGCTCACCTTCGTTGCGCCGGCCGACTACGACAAGATCTGCGAGACGGACCGCATCTCCCTCGTCGGCCTCGATCGGATCGCGCCCGACAAGCGGATCCAGGCGATCCTCCACCACGAGGACGGCAGCGAATACCGCTTCGAGCTCGCCCACACGCTGAACGAGGAGCAGATCGGTTGGTTCAAGGCCGGCTCGGCGCTGAACCTGCTGCGGGCCCAGGCGAAGGCCTAGTCGTCCGCCGACGGCGCGAAGAGCGCCTGCAGCCAACGCCGGCTGCTCGGGGTCGCGAGCGGGAGGGCGATGATGAGGAGCAGGAGTGCTCCGGCTCCGGCGATCTGGCGCCCATCGAGCTCGAGCATCGCATCCCCGAAAAAAGCGTAGGTCGCGGCTCGGATCGTCCCGCCGATGAAGGCAGCGGGAATGAAGCTCGTGAGCGGCATCGCGGTGAGCCCCGCCGAGGCGTGGAGCGGCGAGAGCGGGGTCAGCGGATAGCCGAGGGCCAGCGCCAGGGCCACGGCGCCCCGCGGCTGCGTCGCGAAGTCGAGCAGTGCCTTCAGCTTCCCTCCGACCCACTGGTCGACCGACGCCCGTCCCGCATAACGAGCCAGCGCGAACAGGAAGGTGCCGGAGATCAGCAGGCCCGCGCCGCCCAC
>JANNQH010000813.1:0-1807 GCA_031400655.1 Deltaproteobacteria bacterium
CGCCCATCCCTACCAGGTGGGCTCCTCGGGCCAGATCGTGGCCCCGAAGCTCTACATCGCGGCCGGCATCTCGGGTGCGATCCAGCACCTGGTCGGCATGAAGGCCTCGAACTTCATCATCGCGATCAACAAGGATCCCGACGCGCCCATCTTCGAGGTCGCGAACATCGGCGTGGTGGCGGATCTCTTCGAGATCGTGCCGGCGCTGACCGCGGCAGTGAAGGCGGCCAAGGGCTAGGCGCGCTCGGTCAGACTTACAAGTCGCGACCGCCGCGGCACACGGGACGCGAATGGCTCGCCCTTGTTTCGGGCTATTCGGCAAGGCCGACCAGCTCGAATCCGGCGATCGATTGCGCTGGGGCGGGCGTCGGCTGCGCTTTACTTCGCATCCCGTGCACCGCACCGATCGCTCGTATTTGCGCTGATCGATCGCATTTTTGGTATTCGTGGGCGGTCCGGGCGTGTGCGCATCCGCGCGCGCCGTCCGCGTCGTGATTTCTCGGCCGAAGCGGCCGGCGCGGTGCACGGGATGCGAAGTAAAGCGGAGCCTACGGTCGCCACGAACTGGGAGGCCGCCGAAGGCTAATTGATCCCGACGGGCCGGGCTGTCCGGGACGAGGGCGAGCCATTCGCGTCCCGTGCGCCGGGGCGGTCGCGACTTGTGATGTGAGCCGCAGCTGGGGGGCTACCGCTTCCTGCTAGATGCTTCACCCGAGACGGCCGCTCCCTTCTCAGGGCAGGGGGCGGGCGGGCCGATGGGATCGCCGTGGAGATCGAACGCCGCATCCTCGTGATCGACAGCCCGGCCGGCGAGCTGCAACGCCTATCCCTCGACCTGATGGGGCGCGAGTTCGACGTGCATTATGCGAACGACATCGACGAAGCGCAGCTCATGGCGCGCGATGCCGGTGGCAAGATCATGGCGGTGCTGTTCTCGACGGCGGTGGATGTCGGGCGCGTCTCGAGCATGGCGCAGCGCTTCGGGGTGAAGGCGGCCGGCCTCGTGCCCGTCGGCCCGCGGCCGGCCAGTCGCGTGGTGGCGGCCCTCGCTTTCCATGGCGTGCGCTGGCACCTCTGGGACGATCCCTCCGACGAGGCGATCCGCTTCGTCCTCTCGAGCGTGCTCTTCGAGCGCGATCCCTTCGAGCTCCGCTACCACCTGCGCGTCCCGACGAAGCTTCCAGCGCAGCTCGAGATCCAGGGCCGCAAGAGCGAGGCGACGATCCGGGACGTCGGACTCGGGGGCGTCTGCCTGTTGGGCGGCGAGATCGGCGAGATCGGCGAGCTCGGCACCGTCTCCTTCGAAGTCGACGGACGCGCGATCACCCTCGACTGCCGCGTCGCCTGGAAGGTGGGCGAAGGGGCGGATGCGGTGCGCGTCGGCGGTGTCCAGTTCCTCGAGGTCGATCCGGAGTCCGGCGACGCGATCGACAGTATCCGCAAGGCGTTCATCGCGCGGCAGCGCATCGAAAAGCCTGCCGCTTCGTAGGGCGTGACCTTTGCTTGGCGGAGGCCGTGCCAGGTGCCGCGGCCGATTCTCGGGTCCAGCTCGGGTGTCGGACGGGGCGCGTGGAGCACCCGCTGACCAAAGTGCGCCGGCCGTGCCGCGCGCCCGTCCTCTATCTCGCCGGACCCGAGAATCGACCACGGCACTCGCTGCGGTTGTGCTTGGCGATGGGCGCGGCCTCACCCGAAATGAAACGTGCGCTTCCGCTCATTCGTAGCTGGGTGGGTTTGCGCCGTGCACTCGCACGGTCTCGCCCACGAGGCTCCTGCCGGCGAGGCTCGACAGAATCTTGTCGTCGGC
>JANNQH010000814.1:0-15547 GCA_031400655.1 Deltaproteobacteria bacterium
ACGTCGACGTCGGGACTCGAAGTGGCTTCGAGCAGGGTGGGTGTCGCGCGTACGCTCATCGCCACGAAGGCCTCGAAGGCCGCATTTCGCCGACCCGGGTTCTCGCCGTCAGCGAGCGCCGACAACAGACCGGGAAGGACGAGGGAATCGTCCCGACACGCGACGAGGCGATCGATCGCCGCCTTCCGGACGCGCCATGTAGGGTCCCCAAGGCGGTCGATGAGGAGCAGCACCGCCTCGGCTGTCGGCAACAGCAGCAGCTGCTCGACGGCGAGCCGGCGCACCTCCTCGCTCGCGCTCGCGAGGCCATCGAGGAGCGCAGCCCGCTCCGAGCCCGTCAGCGCGGTAGTCATGCCTTGCCACCCCGCCCGCGTGCCACGCGATGCAGCTCCTCGAGCACAAAATCGCCCTCGGCACGAACCTCCGGACCGATCCGCTGGCGCAACAGCGCTCGCGCCTCCTGGATTTCGAGGTCGAGCAGACGCTCGAGCGTCCCTTCGCGCGCGGCCTTCTCGAATTTTTCGGGCTGGTAGAGCAGCATCTCCGATACGGCGATACGCGCCAGTCGCCGCGCCCGCTCGCGCTCTTCCTCGCGCGCCGGATCGACCGGCAGCGGATTCATGACGACCGGAGGAGCGATGGGACGCTCGGGCGCGGTCGGCGGTCGCGCGACCGCCGCTCGCGGCTCGGGCGTCGAGGGCACTTCGTGTCCGCTCGGGCCGAGCAGCGGCCGCAGTCCATCCGGCAGGTCGGGCGGCTCGAGGTACACGTCGGCCCCGTACAGATCCGATGGATCGCGGCGGTAGCGGTTCGGGTCGTGCACGGCGCCGACCAACACGACGGTCATGTGTTTCAGACTCGGATTGCGCTTCACGATCTCGCAGACCTGGAAGCCGTACATACGCGGGAGCGCTGCATCGAGGACGACGACCTGCGGCAGCATGCGCTGGATCGCGAGCATCGCCTCGACGCCGTCGTGTACGAGGTGCGCCTTCACGCCCCAGCTCCGAATCGCCTCGGCCGAGGCCTTGCCGCGCGCCTCGTCGGGATCGGCCACGACGACGACACCGCCCGGGTCCGCCGGCGCGGGCAATGGCGCCTGCAGCGTGCGTGCAGCTGCGGTCGGCGCGCTGGCGGGCATCACCGAAGCCGCAGCCTGTTGGGACGGCGCATTCGGGATGCGCACCAGAAAGAGCGCAGAGCATTTCGTGCAGCGAAGCTTGGCGCCTTCGGGCCCGAGGCGGGCGGTGTCGACGCGATACCGGGCACTGCATTTCGGACAAACTGCGATCATGAGCGTTCTCCCGTCGCTCGAGCCGCGGGGCCCGAACGCGTTGCTGGGACGGCACGGCGCACCCACTGCGTGCGCAGGGCGTCGGCCTGGATTCGAAGGGCGCGATGAACCGCGGCGAGCGCATCGGCTCCCGCGCCAAGGGATTGCACGCGCTCGCCGCCGACGTCGATCACGCGCACGAGCTCCTCGAGGTCCCGTGACCGGGCCTCGAGCGAGGATCCGACTCCCAGGGCGGAAGCGTGGGCGGCGCCGAGCTCCTCGTCGATTTGCGCGAGACTTCCCGACTGCTCGCCGACCGCGGCTCGAATCTGCTCGACGGCGCTGCGCAGCGTGAATGCGGCGCGCGCTGCGACCTCGTGATCGCCGTCGCGACCGCCGCGGGCCTCCGCGAGCTCGCGCGCCGCAGACTCGACCTGCCCCGCGACCTCCTTGACCTGATCGAGCGCGCGGGTCTGGGTTCGCACGGAGGCCACGACAGCTGCGATCTGGATCCCGGCTTCCTGCGCGACGGCGGTCATCTCGTCGAGCGTTCGGCCCGCCTCGGCCGAGAGCTCGACGCCCTGCAGCACCGACGCCGATCCCGCGTCGATCGCGCCGATCGCCTGCTCGCTCTCGGCCTGCACCGCGCGGATCAGGCCCCCGATCTCCTTGGTGCTGACGAGCACCCGATCGGCGAGATCCCGGATTTCCTCGGCGACTACCGAGAACGCGCGTCCGTGTTCACCGGCCTGCGCGGCAATGATGGCGGCGTTCAGTGCGAGCAGACTCGTCTGATCCCCCACGTCGTCGATCACGTCGAGAATGCCGCCGATCTCCTGGGTTCTCGCTCCGAGCCCGCGGATCACGCGCTCCGCGGTCTGGGTCGCATCGCGAATCGCCTCCATGCCGGCGGCGGTCTCGCTGAGGCGGGCGCGACCGCTTTCCGCCCGGGCCACGACATCGCGGGAGAGCTCGGTGATCGATTCGGCTGAGGCATCGATGGCGTGCATCGTCTTGGCGAGGCCTGCGAGACTCGCCGACGTTTCGCGAGAGGCGCCTACCAGCTTCGCCGCCGCGCTGGCCCGCTGCCGAGCCGCCTGGTCGAGGGACGCGAGCCACTGCGAAGTCGCTTCGACCGGGACCGAAAGTTCGTCCGCGCAAGTCTCGATCGCGGCTCGAGTGGCGCGCAGGGCAGCGACGCCTCGACGCCCGGATTCGAGGCGCGCCCGCAGACCGGCAGCGGTCTGTAGCGCAGGACTCGTCGACGGGCCGAGCGCGCGAGCGAGCTCCACCGCATGCCGCTGCTCGACCGCCTGCTGGTCACGTTCAACCCCAAGCGCCCGGATCGATTGTTCGCTTCGCCCGATCTCGGCCTCGAGAGCGTCGATTCCGCGCCCCATCTCCAGCCGGAGATGACCGACGGTCGCGGCGGACTCGCTGCGGAACCTGGCGCCTGCCAGGGCGAGCTCACGCGAGATCCAGTGCACGAAGAGGAAGGCGAGGATCAGGGAGCTGGCGCCGTAGACGACGGCCGCCGCAGCCAGCCGGAACGCACTCCAATCCTGCTCCAAAGCCCGGGCGATTTCGTCCCCCAGCAGCAGCAGCATGCCGAATGCCGTCGCGAAGATCGCGTTCCGAATCAGGATCAGCGTGCCTTCGATGCCCCGCTCGTGCGAATCCGAGGCGCCCTGGGATCCGATCTCGACCGGCGCGGGATGCTGGCCGCAGATCACGAGTCGGGTCCAGTGATAGGCGACCAGGGAAGCGATTCCCGCGCACACGACTGCGGACACGCTGATGCTTCGCCAGGGCGCGTCCGCGAGCCCGGTCGTCGGATCGAGCGCGGCGACCCAGATGGGCGCCATGAGCAGCGGCACGCTGCTGCTGCGGAATACAGCACGGCTCGACTGGCGCGCCAGCGCAGCGGGTGCGACCCCGCCGACGGTGAGAAACCGCGTGACGACGGCCGAGAGCAAGGCCGCCACGACGAAGTGCGCGCTCGCCCGGGCCGGGCCGGTCACGAGCGCCAGATGGATGCTGGCGGCGAGGATGCTCGCGAGGGAGGTGACATAGCGCGGGCGCCGGATGCGGGCAGCGTTGATCTCGGTCGCGAGCTCGTCGGTGTGCGCGATCATGCGGCCACTCCGTCGCCGACCTGCTCGGTCTGCTCAATTCCGCGCACCCGGTCGATCAGGATGTCCAGATCGAGCACCAGAATCGGCGGCCGATCATGCTGGCGGACCACGGACCCGACGACCCGGCAACCGGCCTCCCGCGTCAGCGCCGGAAGCCGCTCCATTGCGTCGCGGGACGTCGCCACGACCTGCGTCGCGCGGTCGACGCGAAATCCGACCACGAAGCCCCGCGCCTCGACCACGACCGTGCGCGAACGCAGGCCTCGCGCCGACCCCTCCCGCGCGAGCAGGCTTGCGAGATCGAGCACGGGAATCAGCGTGCCCCGCAGATCGATCACGCCTTCGATGACGGCTGGCGCATCGGGCAGGGGCGTAATCGCGGGCGTCGCCAGGATCTCGCGCACGTGCACGATGGGCACGGCGTATCGCTGCCCTCCCAGCTCGAAGCAGGCGAGATCGATGGAATCGGCGGGCGTGCGGGTCGGCTGTCGATCAGTCATCCGCGAGCCCCACCACCCGTTCGAGATCGAGGATGCCGACGAAGCTCTCGCCGGAGCGGAACATCTCGACGATCGATCGGAAATCGTGTCCCTGGGCAGGCAGGACATCGCTCTCCGGCACCCGCATCACACCCTTCACCGAATCGACGAGCACGCCCGCAATCCCGTCGTTGTCGCCGTGGATCACGACGATCCGACTCGAGCGGGTCGCCCCCACGGACGCGAGGCCGAGCCGCCGGCGCAGGTCGACGACCTCGATGACTTCGCCCCGGAGCGGGACGACGCCGACGAGCCAATCCGGCATGCGCGGGACGCGGGTGATCGCCGCCAGCCGGACGATCTCCCGGACGCGCTCGACGGGGATTGCATAGGCACCCTCCCCCGCGCCGATCACGAGCAGCTCGCGGCGATCCGGGGCGGAATCCGCCGAGACGAACGAGCGTGAGGCCGACCGGGCCAGTCCCTCCCATCCAATCGCCCGCAAGTCGCGCGCTTCGGCGCTCGCGCTGTTCTTCACGCTGGGAGTCACGCGGGTGGTCAAGCGGCCTCCCGTCTGCGCGATGCGTCGACCACGAGGGCGGACACGTCGACCACGAGGATGGCGACGCGATCGCCGAGCTCGGTCGCGCCCGCGATGCCGCGGATCTGCTGAATCGGCCCTTTGATCGGCTTGATCACGATGTCCTGCTGCCCCAGGAAGCCGTCGACGACGAGACCCAGCTGCTGCTCGCCCATCCCGAGCACGACGACGAACTGACTCTCGTGCGACGCAGAGTCCGGCAGCTCGAACTCGTCGGCGAGGCGCCGCAACGCGAGCGGCAGGCCGCGCAGGTTCAAGAGCTCCTTGTCCTCGCTGCGGAGAATCGGATGATCTGCAACGCGCAGCGTCTCGCGCACGGAAGCGAGCGGGATCGCGAAGCGATCGGACCCGACGCGAACGATCAGCGCCTGGATGATGGCGAGCGTGATGGGCAGGGTGATCGTGATCGTCGTGCCCTGACCCACGCTGCTCGCGACTTCGACGAGACCGCCGAGCGCCACGAGATTCGATCGCACGACGTCCATGCCGACGCCGCGACCGCTCGTCTGCGAGACCGTGTCGCGCGTCGAGAGCCCTGCTTCGAAGATCAGGTTCAGGACCTCGCGCTCCGAGAGGACCTCGTGCTCCGACACGATTCCGCGTTCGACCGCCTTACGCCGGATCGACGCGACGTCGATCCCTCGCCCGTCGTCCGAGACCTCGACTACGACGTGGTTGCCGCGTTGGAAGGCCTCGACCCGGATCCTGCCGACTCGCGACTTGCCCGCCAGCTCGCGCTCTTCGGAGCCTTCGATGGCGTGGTCGAAGGCGTTGCGCACCAGCTGGACGAGCGGATCCACGAGCTGCTCGACGATCAGCTTGTCGAGCTCGGTGTCGCCGCCGACGAATTCCAGATCGACCTCTTTGTCGAGGTCGATGCGAAGGCGGCGCCCCACGCGCGAGAGCTTCTCGAAGACCTGCCGCAGGGGAACCATGCGAACGTCGAGCACACTCGCCTGCAGCTCCTTCAGCCTGCGATCCAGCAGCTTCTGGACCTTCGCCAGATCGGCACCGATCCGCGCATTGCGCGAGTCGGCCGAGAGGCGCGTCACGATGTTGCCGAGCGCATTGCGGTGGCTCACGAGCTCGCCGACCAGATTCATCAGCTGATCGAGCTTGGCGATGTCGACCCGGACGGACCCGCTGATCGAGCGCAGGGATTCGATCCGCGGCCCATCCTCGGGCGGCGTCTCGGGCGCGCTCTCGGGCGTGGCCCGACTCGCCGTCGCACCCTCGGCACTGACGGGCGCGCGAGCGGCGGCCCCCGCGACGGCGCCAGCGGGCAAGAGCGTATTCCCGGGATGAACAACCCGGAGCGTGGCATTCGCGTGGTCGATTCGCCGGCCGAGGAGCACGGGATCGAGGTCCGTCGCGACGAGCAGCGTGAAGCAGATCCTGCGATCCGCCGCCGCAGCCGCAGATGGCAAGGTCGAGATGATCTCGCCCGACTCGCGCACGGCCCCAGAGATCTCGGCGAGACCCTCTTCGAAGGCTGTGAGCTCGAACATCGCATCGATCAGGACGATCGGGCGGCCGCGCCGCAGGCTCTCGCGAAGACGGTGCTCCTCGTACTCCGTGAGGGCGCGCAGGAGCGTGGGATCGAGACCAGCCGCTGCGAGATCGCCCTGCTCCACCGGGGGCGGGGCGGCGAGCGCCTGCTCGAGCTGTCCCAGGAATTGCTCCGCCTGCGCCGTCGCGTGCTCGGAGGGCGACGCGTCCCGACCGACGCCCGTCATGAGCGAGAGCAGCGTCGCCACACCGTCGTCGAGCAGCCCGACGACCGGCGCGCGAAAATCGATCCGCCCGAGGCGAAGGCCGTCGAGAATGTCCTCGAGTCGGTGGGCGAGTCGGCTGACGGCATCCTGACCGAAGAGGCCGGCCAACCCTTTGAGCGTGTGCGCCGAACGGAAGAGGCGATGGACGAGCTCCGGCTCGACCTCCCCCTGGCAGTGGCGTTGCTCATGGAGCAGGCAGAGGTCCCCGCAGATCTGCTCGAGGATCTCTTCCGCCTCGGCGACGAACTCGCGTCCGTCCTTCGAGGGGGGACGTCCTTTACCCGAGCCGCTCGTGCCGGTCTTCTTGCCCGGCTTGCGGGCGCGCGGGGCGGCCACGGTGGGCTAACGCTCTTGGCTTCGACCCGCGAGGAGATCCAGCACGATCTGGCGGAGCGCTTCCGGGTCGAATGGCTTCACGAGATAGGCGTCGGCACCGATGCCGAGCCCCTTTTCGACGTCGCGCTCAGAGCCCTCCGTCGAGACGATCACGAGAGGAATCGAGGCGTACTTCTCACTTCCCTTGATGAACGACGCGAGCTCGAGCCCGTTGATGTCGGGCATGTTGATGTCGGTCACGACGAGATCGAAGGTTTCACGAGGGAGCAGGCGAAGCGCCTCAAAGCCGTTCTTCGCCTCGACGATCTTGACCGACACTTCGAGCGCTTCGAGGCTCGAGACGATGAGCGATCTCATCGTCGCGGAGTCCTCCACGATCAGGATGCGTTGCACGATCGCCTCCCGGCACGCGGATGACCCGGCGCCGCAATTCCGTTTCGCCTATCGGCAATCGAGCGGCAGGCTTGAGGACGAGAGGCCGCTGCCCCGCACGGAGGGGCTCACGCCCCGGTCAGGCCCGCCGCACCACGATCTGCTCGAGCTCTTGCGCGAGGCGCAGCGCCCGCGCGGCGACTTCGCCAGGAACCTGGCTCGCCCGCAGCTGCTTGCGCGTCGGGCGCGAGAGAACGGCATCGAGATAGCCGGGCACCGGGTCCGCACGCTCCTCGCCCCCTTCACGCAGGCCGACGACGACGATGCGCGGGGCCTGGGTGCGCAGGCGCTTCACGAAATCCGAGAGGCCGTGGATGCCGGAAAGGGAATCGATCGGCGCCGTGAGCGCGATCAGCACGAAAGGAATCTCGCCCCGGATCAGGTACTGGCGAATCCGGGCGAGCCCCTGCTCTGCGCGCTGGAAGACATGGATGCGAACGAAGCTTCCCTCGATGGAGCTCTTGAGCCATTCCAGGGCGACGGCATCGGGGTCGATCACGACGATGGGCCGGCTCTGGGGCGAGATCGTCGGCTCGGCGGTCTGCTCGGCATTTTCCTCGACATTCTTCTCGAGGGCGGAGGCCGCCCGGCTCGCGACCAGATTGACGGCTTCGCAGGACGCGCCCTCGCCCGCCTCGACCTCGAGCTCGAGCTCCGCGTCGGAATCCACCTCGAGCGGCTCCGAACCGAAGAAGAGCTCCTCGGAAAGCTCGATCTCCGGGGCAGGTCCTCCGCGCGACTGTTCGTCTCGCAGACGCATGCCTTCCATCGCGAGATACTGGGCGTTGATGCCGTTCCTCAGACAGGGGTAGAGATCGTCGCCGTCGTCTTCCCGGCGCGCGTCGAAGCTGAATTCCCCGGTCGTCCAGGAGAACATCTCGAAGATGGCGGCCTCGGCGGCTTCCCGAATGCGGACGTCGATCTGATCGAGGTCGAGTCCGAGCTGCCGGGCGACGCGTGCCACGAGCTCGGCCGGTCTCCCGCGATTCGCGGCGAGCGCCACTTCGAAGGCGGCCGGTTCGGCCAGGCCGGCGGTCACGAGAAGCCCGCGTAGATCGGGCGATCGGCCCTTGATGCCGGCGGCGTGGACCAGGCCCGAGCGGAAGACGATCTGTCCGGCGCCCAGCATCGATTCGAGCGCGAGCATGCCGGATTTCTGCGACAAGCTGACGATCTGCAGCAGGTCGCCGAGGGAGAGGTCCTCGAGATTTCCGACAAGGCTCATGCAAACCCCCACGTCCTCGCCGGCGGCGAGAGCGGGTGGAGAGGCGTCTTCGGTTGGGGCGTCGGTGGGGCCCCGGTCGCTAGATCGGCTCGCCCGGGTGGGACTTGAAGCACAGCCGGGCGACGCCTCATCTAAACAGCGCTCACCCCGTGGGGGCCACATGCTCCGCACCCGAGTCGACCCGGCGCGTCCATGTCGACGGCAGCTGCCGGCGATCAGACCAGCGATTGGACTGGCTATCGGATCGGCCATCGGATCGGCTCCGATCAGCGCAGTCCGCGGTCGGCTTCCGCCAGGGCCACGCTGAAGCCCTCGAGCAAGGCAGCCCGGGAGGCCGTCTCGAACGCCTTCAGGACACCCGCAATCTCGGCGCGGGGCACGCAGAAGCGAAGTCGCAGCGACTGCTCCGCATCGCGCCAGGCCTCGCGAATGCCTTCGACCAGGGCGGCCGCGTGGCGGGGCAGATCGTCCGGTGCGATGCCGAGGGGCGACATCGCAACCCGCGTGAACTGGAGCCGGCGGCAGCGTTCGAGGGCGACTCTCATCTCGTCCGTCGCACGCACCTGGTCGAAGGCGTGCCGGTCGCCGAGCCCCAGGAGCATCAGCCGCGGTGAGCGGAGCGCACGGCCACAGCCAATCAAAAGCGCCTCACCGCTCTTTCCCGAAAGGTCCCCGCTCTCGATCCGGCGCGACAGGCCTCCGCACAGTCGCCAATCCGCCCGCGCCGCGCCGCTTCGCAGCGGTCGATCCTCGACGAAGAATCCCGCCACGGCGATCTCGCTTTCGACCCGCTCGATCGGCTTCGACGTGAGGAGCACTTCGATCGCCGCCTTCATGCCCTCCGAACCTCCTTGGCGATCGCATCGAGGACACCGTTGACGAACGACGGCGATCGATCGCTTCCGAACCGGCGCGCCAGATCGACCGCTTCGTCGATCACGACCGCGACCGGCGTCTGCGTATCGCGCAGCTCGTGGGCCGCGAGGCGAAGCACGTTGCGATCCACGACTGCCATCCGCGAGACGCGCCAATTGCGCGCGTGGAGACTGACGAGCGCATCGAGTTCCGGCAAGCGCGACACGACCCCCGCCACCAGCTCCCGCGCAAAATCGAGAGCGCCCTTGGGCACCACGAAATTTTCGGCCACGCGATCGAAGATGGCCTCGCTGCCCGCCACCGTCGGCTCGGGTCGCCGGCTCGCTTCATCCGAAGCTTCCCAGCCATCGACGGTTTCGAGTGGCTCCGGCATGCGGCGCGGACTCGTGCGGCCAGCCAGATCCACGGCATACAGGACCTGCAGCGCGACCTCACGCCCCTGGTGCCGGCTGCCCCCAGTCGATTCGGTGGGACTCGTCACGACTGCGCCGCCTCCCTGCCGTCGATCGCCCGGAATAACAGCGCCATCTCGATCGCCGCGAGAGCCACCTCGCTGCCCTTGTTGCCCTCGGTCCCGCCGGCGCGGGCGATGGCCTGCTCCACGTCGTCGGTCGTGAGGACGCCGAACGCGACGGGCACGTTCGTGGTCCGCATCACCTCGCGCACCCCGTCCGTCACGCCACGACAGACGTAATCGAAATGCGGCGTCCCACCGCGGATCACGGAGCCCAGCGTCACGATCGCATCGAACCGCCCGGACTCCGCCAGGCGTCTGGCCGCCTGCGGAATCTCGAACGCACCGGGCACCCAGAAGAGATGGAGTCTCGTCGGATCGATGCCCCGCTCGACCAGGACCTCGCGTGCCCCCTCGACAAGGCGGATCGAGATCAGGTGATTGAAGCGGGAGGCGACGAGGGCGACGGACAGACCATGGGCATCGAGGCGGGGGGTTTCGACTTTCATTTCCGGCCCTTTGCACGCGGCGGCCTGCGACGGTCGATGGGCAGGGAATGATTCCCTCCCCGGACCACACGCCCGGACAGATGGAGATCGGAACCGCTTCGCTCGACGCGCAACGCTTCGAGCGAAAATGCGTCGCGGAGCTGCTCGAGCGCGAGCACTCCCAGCGCCGGACGGCCATCGTCGCCGATCAGCCGGGGCGCCAGGAACCAGTGTACCTCGTCGACGAGATCCGCCCGCAAGAGCGCTGCCGCGAGCTGCCCGCCGCCTTCGACGAGAACCGTCGTCAAGCCCGCTTCGGCAAGCTGGCCGAGTGCGTACGAGAGATCTACGTGGCCCGAGCGGCCACGCGGTGCCTCGATCACGCGTGCAGCGCGGGCGCGAGCAGCAGCGAGACCGCGCGCGCCCTCGGCGCACACGATCCAGGTCTCCGCAGAATCCTCGCGTTTCCGCGACGCCGGCGAATTCGAGTGACTGGCGAACAGCCGTGCCGCCTCGGGCACGCGCAGCCTGCCGTCGATCAGCACACGAACGGGCCACCGCAGCACCCGGTCGCCGCGGCGAGCCGAGAGCTCGGGATCGTCGACGAGGGCGGTGCCCGAGCCGACCATCACGGCATCGCTCGCGAGGCGCAGGCGGTGGACGGCTGCGCGGCTCTTTTCGCTCGTGATCCAGCGCGATTCGCCGCTCGCGGTGGCGATCCGACCGTCGAGTGTCGCAGCGAGCTTCAGCGTCATGAAGGGGCGGCCACGCACGCAGACGGACAGGAAGCCGCGGTGCTTCTCGCGACATTCGGACTCGAGAACCCCCGTCGTCACCGCGACGCCCGCGCGGCGTAGTTTGGCAAAGCCGCGGCCCGAGACGCGGGCGTGGGGGTCGCGGCAGCCGGCAACGACGCGCCCGATGCCCGCTTCGGCGATCGCTTCGCTGCATGGGCCGGTGCGGCCGACGAAGCTGCAGGGCTCGAGCGTGACGGCGAGCGTGGCGCCCCGGAGCGCCTTCGCGCCATAGCGGCGACGGGCGCGCTCCATGGCCACGATCTCCGCATGGGCACCGCCGGGCGGCTGGGTCGTCCCGATCCCGAGGATGCGGTCGCCTCGGAAGACGACGGCTCCCACGCTCGGATTCGGATGGGTCAGCCCGTCTCCGCGGGCCGCCGCGCGCAGCGCGCGCCGCATCATCCGCTCGTCTCGCTCGGATTCCCGCGCCGCATGGCTGCTCATCGGTAGCTGCTCATCGGTGGCTGCTCATCGGCGGACGCCGAGCGGCCTCACGCTGCGGTCCACCATCCGCTCGTCGCTCGTGGGCCCGCCGGTCGCGATCTCCGCGAAGAAGGCCTCGTAGTCCTTCGGACTGCTGAAATCGAGAAAGACCGAGGCGAAGCGAACCGCCGCGAGCGCATCGATCGCGGACAATTCCTCGAGTGCACGGCGGCCGATGTGATCGCTCGTGACTTCTCGTTCACCCGACTCCTGGAGCTCCCGCTCGACGCGGTCCATCAGCTGCTCGATCGCCTCCGTCGAAACGGGGCGCTTCACGCAGGCGTGCTCGAGTCCGCGCTTCAGCTTGTTGCGATCGAATTCCTCGCGTCGCTCGTCGCTCTTGATGACGCGCGGCAGGACCTCTTCGACGCGTTCGCGGGTGGTGAAGCGGCGACCGCATTCATCGCACTCGCGGCGACGCCGGATCTCGGCGCCCTCGCTCGCGAGCCGCGAGTCGATGACGCGATTCCCCTCGTCACCGCAGAACGGGCACTGCACGGACTAGCCCGTCTCGGTCCAGCGCTCCGGATAGAGCGGGAACTTGCGACACAGCTCCGCGACTTCGCGGCGGATCGCGTCGAGCGCATCGACGTCGCCCGGATTCTCGAGCACGCTGGCGAGGAACACCGCGACCTGCTGCATCTCAGGCTCGCGCATGCCCCGGGTCGTCACCGCCGGCGTCCCGATCCGGACACCCGAGGTCACCATCGGCTTGCGCGGATCGAAGGGAATCAAGTTTTTGTTCACCGTGATGCCGGCGCGATCGAGCGAGATCTGGGCCGCCTTGCCGGTCGTGTCGCGGCCGACGAGCGAGAGCATGAAGAGATGATTGTCCGTGCCGCCCGAAACGACCTTGAAACCCTTCTCCTGGACTGCCTTCGCCAGCGCCTTCGCGTTGGCCACGATCTGGCGGCAGTAGTCGCGGAACGCTGGCTGTAACGCCTCCTGAAAGGCGACGGCCTTGCCGGCGATCACATGCATCAGCGGACCGCCCTGCAGACCGGGAAAGATCGCGCTGTCGATCTTCTTCGCCCACGCCTCGTCGCAGAGGATCAGGCCACCTCGCGGACCGCGCAGCGTCTTGTGGGTCGTGGTCGTCACGATCTGGGCCTTGCCGATCGGGGAAGGATGGACGCCCGACGCAACGAGCCCTGCGATATGGGCGATGTCGGCAAACAGCAATGCGCCCACCTCGTCGGCGATCTCGCGGAACGCGGCGAAGTCGATTGTGCGCGAATACGCGGTCGCGCCGCACTGGATCATCTTTGGGCGATGCTCGCGAGCGAGGGAGCGAACCTGGTCGTAGTCGATCTGCTCGTTCGATTGGGAGACGCCGTACGGGACGATCGCGAAGTGCTTGCCCGAGAAGTTGACGGGGCTGCCGTGGGTCAGGTGGCCGCCGTGATCGAGATTCATCGCGAGGACGGTGTCGCCCCGCTGGAGGGCGGCTTCATAGACTGCCGCGTTCGCCTGGGATCCGGAATGGGGCTGGACGTTCGCATGCTCCGCACCGAAGAGCCGCTTCGCGCGTTCGATTGCGAGAGTCTCGACCTCGTCGACCTCCTCGCAGCCGCCATAATAACGACGCCCCGGATAACCCTCGGCGTACTTGTTCGTGAGGACCGAGCCCACTGCCTCGAGCACCGCGTCGGAGACGAAATTTTCCGACGCGATCAGCTCGAGCGAGAGCCCCTGGCGTCGGCCTTCGCGCCGGATGTAATTCGCCACCTCGGGATCGACGCGATCCAGATGGGGGGTCAAGGAATTGGACATTTCGGCCACTCCTGCTGGCTCACGAAAAACACTCGAGCTCGCGGGCTCGCCGGAATACTGGAAAAAACGGGACTGTGATCCCGCCGATCCCATCCGGATCGAGTCCTGCGACCCTCACCCGACCTGTCCGTCTCTCCCGGGACGGCCGATCGCGATTACGAGGGCTCTTCAGGCCGCTCTTCCGACCTCTACGCCGACTTATTGGTCGACGCGCTCTTTCAGATAGTCGATCGCGTCGGCGATCGTCTGCATCTTTTCCGCATCGTCGTCCGGAATCTCGATATCGAAGGTCTCTTCGAGGGTCATGACGAGCTCGACGATGTCGAGCGAATCCGCACCCAGATCGTCGATGAAGGACGCGTTCAAAACGGCCTCCTCCCTCGACACCCCCAATTGCTCGACGATCAGATCGGTGACGCGCGATTCAAGCGACGACATAGTTGGAGCTCCTCAAAGACTCGGTCCTGATGAGACGACGAAAGCTAGCGCCGTACCCCCCGTACGGCGACGGCCAGGTGACCTGCAGGCTCAGGCTGCACCCTCGTTGCGAACCCCGTTCGACGCCAACAGCGCACGCACTTCCTCGAGCTCGCCGAGCTCCGAGAAGTTCGCTCTCGCTGCCCGGCGCTCGATGCGCGCGATCAGACCGGATAGCACGCGCCCGGGCCCGACCTCGAGGAAACGATCGACGCCGAGCGAGCGCATCCGTATGACCATCTCCGCGAATCGCACCGGAGCAGTCACCTGTGCCCGTAGCAGCCCGGCCATGCGCTCAGGATCGGCGTTCGGCTCTGCCTCGACATTCGTCACGATCGGCGGAACCGCCTTGCGAAAGCGCAGCTTCGCGAGCTCGCCCTCGAGCTTCTGGGCGGCCGGCTCCATCAATGCACAGTGGAAAGGCGCCGACACCGGCAACGGCACGGTCTTCTTCGCGCCGAGCTCCCGCGCCCGATTGCAGGCGATCTCGACCGCCACCGCATCCCCCGCGACCACCGTCTGCTGCGCCGAATTGAAGTTCGCCGGCGTCACCACGAGGCCCGTCTCCTCGGCCGCGCGGCGACAGGCCTCGGTCACGACGTCGGGATCGATGCCCATCACGGCCGCCATGGCCCCGCGGCCCTCGGCGACAGCTTCCTGCATCAAGCGCCCGCGCAGATTCACGGTCCGTACCGCGTCTTCGAAATCGAGCGCCGAGGCCGCCACGAGCGCGGAGTATTCACCGAGGCTGTGGCCTCCGACGTAGGCGGGCTGCAGCGCACCCACGCGCTCCTCGAGCGCACGCCAGAGGGCGATGCTGGTCGTCAGGATCGCGGGCTGCTGGATCTCGGTGCGGCGAAGCTCCTCTTCGGGTCCCTCGAAGCAGAGCTTTGAGAGCCGCAGCTGCAGCACGTCGTCCGCGGCCTCGAAGGTCTCGCGGGCGGATCGCGACGACTCGAAGACGTCGCGGCCCATGCCGACACTCTGCGAGGCCTGCCCTGGAAAGAGGAGAGCGAGCACCGATGGCTACTCGTCCGCCATTTGGACGATGGTGCGGCCCTTGTAGCTGCCACAGCTCGCGCAAACCCGGTGGGGCGCCTTGGGCGCACCGCACTGCGGGCAATTGCTCGTCGCGGGTGCGCTCAGCGCATCGTGACTGCGGCGCTTATCTCGCCGCGACTTGGAGGTCTTTCTTTTCGGAACGGCCATGAAACCCGTACTCCCCTGGCCGGCGTCAGCCGGCGCCCGAATTGGCCGGCGTCAGCCGGCGCTCGTCAACTTCGATTCCCGGAGCCCGAGCCCCGTGTCGTCCGGGCCTTACCGGACGTCTTCACGCTGCTCTTTCCCGACTCCGACCCAGACTTTTCCTGCCAATTCGCCAGCATGGCGAACGGTGACTCCACCCGCTCATCGGCACAGCCGCAAACCGGCGTCGCCTGCTCGGATCCCCGGCTCCTCGCGCGCTCCATTCCGCAGTGCGGACAGAGGCCCGGACAATCTTCTTCGCATAGCGGCTGGATCGGCATCGCCAACGCCGCAATCTCCGCGAAGAAATCGTCCAGGAAGAGCACCGGTCCCCGAAACCAGCCCGCCTCGAGATCATCCCCCAGGCAGACCCCGCTCTCCCCTATGGCCCGCTCTGCTTCGGGATCGATCGCCTCGTGGGCCCTGCCATCCCCCCACTCATCATCCTTCAGCGGTTTGAGCAGGAGTCTGAGTGTATCGCGAAGCGCGAGAGCATAGCGCCGCGTGCATCGACTGCACTCGACGGAAACGCCAGCCTCGAAAGAGCCCTCGATCAGCACTCCCTCGCCCATCCGGCTCGCAGCCAGCTCGAACCGGAACGGTCGAGCCACCCGGGCCTCGTCGCTCTGGTCGTCGCTCCCAGTCCGCGCGGACCACCAGCCGGCCTCGGCCTCGTACTCGAAGCGCTGCGGCTTGTC
>JANNQH010000815.1:0-5752 GCA_031400655.1 Deltaproteobacteria bacterium
GCGTCGCGACCACCGCCGGCGGCGTCACCGCAGGCTCGGCTGCGGCCGCTTGGCTCGCATTCAACTGGGATTCCGCGCCGATCGCCGTCGATGACGCCAGCAGCACGAGCGAGCCGATCAGGAAATGGGTGCGCCTCATGAATTCCTCCGTGGACCGTATCCGCACGCCGGCGGCCTACCGGTGGCAGGCGGCGCTCGCCCGTCCACGGACGCACGCTCCCCTCCGGCGAACCTATCGGTGCACGTCCGGGAACTCTTGACCTCTGCGCTTGAATCTCGACCAACTAGCCCGCGGGGCACCGGCCGGTCGGAGGTCGGGACGAAGCCGTCCCGTCAGCTCTTGGAGCCGAGCCGTTCGAGGCGCTTCCTGGCCTCGAGGGACCAGGCGGGCTGGTCTGCCGAGACGCCCCGGGTCTTCGCGTTCGCGAGCAGCTTCTCGCCGAACTCGATCGACTTGCGACTCTCGGCGAGCGCCTTCTCGGGCTCCTGATTGCGCTCGTAGGCCTCAGCCAGGTGGTTGCGCACGATCCCCTGGACTTCGAAGGCGTCGGCGGGAAACCGCGCTCGAGCCTCCTCGAGGTAACCGATCGCCGCCGACGGAACGCCCCGCTTCAGCATCACCCAGCCCAGGGTGTCCGAGGCATTCCCGTCGTCGGGCAGCTGTTCCTTGGCCTGCTGGGCCAGCTCGAGGGCGCGGTCGAGATCGCCACCGGACTCGGCGATCAGATAGGCCAGGTTGTTCTTGGCCATCGCGAGGTCGTTGTTGAGGGAGATCGCTTTTTCATAGGCCGTGATCGAGTCGGGCCGGCGGTCATTCTGCTCGTAGGCGATCGCGAGTCGGTACTGGAGATCGGCGGATTCGGGCACGGAGCTAGCCGCGCGCTCGAGGATCTCGATCATCTCGGAATTCTTGCCCTCGCGCAGCGCCAAATCGGCCAGCGTGAGCTGAGCCGTCACGTTGCGTCCGTCGAGCTCGATCGCGTGCGCGAGCGCCTTTCGACCTGCCACCGAGTCGCCACTCAAGAGCGCGACCTCGCCCTGCAATTCCGCGAGCGCGCTGTCGTTCGGAGCGGCTTCCGCCGCCTTGGCGATTCGCGCGGCGGATTCGGTGAGCTTGCCCTGCTCGCGGTCGAGAGACAGCAGCGTCCGCAGGACCTGGGGATTGCCTGACGCCATCTCGTCGGCCTTCAACAGGCGCGCCCTGCCCTGCTCGATGCGTCCGAACGCCAGGTCGAGCCGACCGAGGGCGAAATGCGCCGCCGCATCCCGCTTCTCCTCCGGAATTTTCTCGACCTCTTGATAGGCCTCCTGACCACGCCCCAGGCGAATCAGACTCTGACCGACGACGATCCGAACCTCGCCGTCGTCGGGGCGCTGAACCAGGTAGGTGCGCCCCTGCTCGATCGCGAACTCGTGCTCGCCCAGCTGGGCATGGACCTTGGCGAGCAGCTTGCGCGCGTCCAGCAGCTGGGGATCGAGCTCGACCGCACGCGCGAGCTCCACTCGAGCGCGCGCGTATTCACCGGCCGCGGTGAGCGTGGACCCGAGCACGAAGCGCGCCTGAGCCCAATCCGGCCTCGCCTGCAAGACGGTCTCGAGCGACTCCTTCGCCGCCTTCACGTCGGACTCCGTCAGAGCGATCTTGGCCTTGACGAAATGGGCCTCCGGATTGTCGGGCTCCTTCTCGAGGATCGCATCGACGATCGCCCGGCCCTGCTTCGTGGCGTCGGCATCTTTCTCCTTGAAGCCCTTGTCGATCAGGAGCTCGGCCTCGCGCAGCTGGGCCCCGCGGTTCTCGGGGTCGACCTCGACGGCCTTGCGGGCTGCCGCAAGGGCGCCGGTCGAATCGCCCTGCTGGCTCAGGTAGAGCGACAGCACGAGCTGGGCCGTGAGACTGTCGGGCGCTTCCTCGGTGGCCCGCCGGATCAGGGCCGCCTCCTTGTCGAGATGGCCTTGGAGACGGTGCAGACGAGCCATCTGGTAGATGAGCTCGATCTTGGACTTGCTATGCGTGACACCCTCTTCGAGCACCTCGATGGCCTTGTCGAACCGCCCTCGCGTGTAGTGGAACGCCGACGACAGCAGATAGGCTGTCTGCACCGCTTCCTCACGCAGGAAGTTGGGCATCAACGACGTCGTTCCCACCTTTTCGTCCGACCCGCGTTTGACTTCCTCGGTCGGCGCCTGCTGTGCGAGCTCGACGGTCTTCTGGAGCAGGGCCGCGGCCTCTTCGTCCCTGTCGGTCGAACGCGCCACCAGGCGTGCGAGGGTCGAGTACGCGATGTAGCTCTCCTCGACGACGAGCAGGTCGCGCAGCGTTTTTTCCGCCTCGTCGAACCGCCCCCGACGCTCGAGGAATCCGGCGTAGAGAAAACGGAATGCGGCGCCCTGGGGATCCGCGTCGATCGCCGCCTTGTAGTCCGATTCGGACCCCTCGAGATCCTCCTTCGCTTCCCGGCCCTGGGCTCGCAGGATGTAGGCCGGCGCGTTCTTGGGGTCCATCGCGAGCACGGCTTCGGCCTGCTCGAGGCCCAGGTCGTGCTCCCCGATCGCGGCTGAGATCGTGCCGTAGCGAAGTCGTGCTTCGACGTTCTTCGGATCGAGGCGGACGGTCTCGGACATTTCCCAATACGCTTCGCGGGGCTTCTGGGTCTCGAGGTAGGCGAGCGAGAGGGCCTCGTGCGCAGCGGCGTACTCCGGATCGATCTGGAGCACGTTCTTGAACTCGATCACGGCCTCTTCGTGCTGGCCCTTTTCGACATAGCCCTCGCCACTCTTCATGAAGCTGGCGATCTTGTCTGCATCGTCGGCACAGCCGACCAGGGCAAGGGCGAGTCCGACGGCCGCCAGCCAGCCAGCCGGGGCGACCAGGGTTCGAACGCGGTCGAGAATTCCAGCAGCGTGCACAACTCATCCTTTGCCGGCGGCCCCGGAAATGCGTAGCCCGAGGGAAAACGAATCGGGCGCAAGCTTGCGACATCGCCCCGGCCACCGCCACCGAACGGGGCGCGTGCGAGCGAGCCAGCCGCACTGCGTGAAATCAGTCTGGATGCGATCCGAAGCGAATCTCTCGAATGGAATCAGCGATCGGCAGGGATCACGTATCGCTTGCCTTCCTGCATGAGCCAGCCGGATTCCTTCAGCTGCTTGATGGCCCGGGTCACGGTCTCCCGGGAAGTGCCCACCATGTCCGCGATCTGCTGGTGGGTGAGCGGCGGAGTCAGCTGTCGGGGCAGGCCGCTTTCGGCGGGTCGCGCGATGCGCTCGAACAGGTTTCGGGTCCGCTCCTCGACCCCCTGGAACGAAAGGGAGCGCGCCTGCTCGTTGGTCTCGCGCAGCCGATTCGCCAGCTCCTCGATGACGGCGAGCGCCAGGTCCGGGCTCTGCCGGAGCAGATCGATGAAGTCTCGGCGGGAAAGAGCCAGCAGGGTCGACTCTTCCAGGGTCTTCACGCTGGCCGAGCGGGTCTCGTTTCCGAGCAGCGCCATGTCGCCGAAAAACGCGCCGGCCTCGAGGAAGTTCATGATCTTCTCACGGCCGTCGTCGGAGGCCTTCGTGACCTTCGCCCGACCCTCCCGGATCACGTACATGTAATCGCCCGGGAGACCTTCCTCGACCACCGTTGCATTCTTCGGGAATCGGCGTTCGATCAGGTGGGTGGCAAGCTCTTCGAGGTCCCCCTCGCCAACCCGGCGGAAGAGCGGGATGCCGCGAAGCGAATCCAGGACATCCTTGCGAATCGAGCCTGTCGTGTTCATTTGGACCTCCTCGGCTGAGGGTCGGGGGTGCGGCGGTCGATGCGGAATTCTACGCGCCCGCAATCATCGTACGTCTCAACCGGCCGATCCCTTGGTGACTGATATCACACTCGGCCGGATCCACCGATGGAATTCCACCGAAAGACCCCTTCTCCCGATCCCCGATTGCTAGCGCCCAACGCCCCAGTACTGGAAGCCCGACGCGACGACCTGTTCCCGCTTGTAGATGTTGCGCAGGTCGAGCATCCGGGGCTCGGCCATCAAATCCCTGGCGCGTGAGAGGTCGAGCATCCGGAATTCGTTCCATTCCGTCACGATCACCATCGCGTCTGCGCCCTCGACCGCCTCGTAGGCGTCCTTGCAGAGCACGATCTCCGGGACGAGGCGGCCGGCCTGGGCCATCGAGGTGGGGTCGTAGGCGCGGATCTTCGCCCCCCGCCCGAGCAGCTCGCGCACGATGTCGAGCGACGGCGCCTCCCGAAGGTCGTCGGTCTCGGGCTTGAAGGCGAGGCCCAGCACACCGATCGTCTTGCCGGCCACGTCTCCCTCCAGGGCTGCCACGATCTTGTCCACCATGCGCAGGCGTTGGCGCTGATTCACGCGGATCGTCGCTTCCACGATCGAGAACTCGTGGCCGAGTTGGCGGGCGAAATGGGCCGCCGAGGCGGTGTCCTTCGGGAAACACGACCCCCCGTAGCCCGGCCCCGCGTGCAGGAACTTCTTCCCGATCCGATTGTCGAGCCCCATCACCCGCGCGATCGCCTGGACGTCGCCGCCCACCTCCTCACATAACACGGAGAGCTCGTTGATGAACGAGATCTTGGTGGCGAGGAATGCATTGGCGGCGTACTTCGAGAGCTCGGCGGTGTGCAGGTCGGTCTCGACGAAGGGGGTCTCGTTCAGGTAGAGCGGCCGGTAGAGATCCTTCAGGATCGCCCGCGCCTGATCGTCCCCCGGATCCGTCCCGATCACGACGCGGTCCGGGCGCATGAAGTCGCCGATCGCAGCTCCCTCCCGCAGGAACTCCGGATTCGACGCGACGCTGAAGCGGAGCTTCGAGCCGCGGCGGTCGAGCTCTTCCTGGATCCACCCGCGCACGCGATCCGACGTTCCGACGGGCACCGTGCTCTTCGTGACGACCACCTTGTAGCTCGAGAGACAGCGGCCGATCTCGCGGGCGACCGGCTCCATGAACGAGAGATCCGTACCGCCATCGGCGGCGGCGGGCGTCCCGACGGCGACGAAGATCACGAGCGCGTGGCTCACCGCGTCGACCAGGTCGAGGGTGAACGAGAGGCGACCGCTGCGCGTGTTGCGTGCGACGATGTCCTCGAGACCCGGCTCGTAGATCGGGATCTCTCCTCGCCGAAGGGCTTCGATCTTTTCAGGGAGCTTGTCGACGCAGGTCACCTGGACCCCGAACTCCGAGAAACAGGCGCCGGTCACGATTCCGACGTATCCCGTGCCGATGACGGCCACGTTCATGATTGTTCTCCGTCGTCATTCCCCGCAGCGGGCGGGGCCATTTCGATCGCGTCCTGCGCGGGTGCCGGCGGCACATCGAGTGAGAAGGCGTCGAGGTTTCTCAGCAGGCGGATCGTGACCGCGACCACGGCGGCCAGATAGACGAACGCGAGCCAGCCATCGATCTGCGCGAACGAGATGGCGATCATGCAGAAGCAGCCCGTCAGGAAGTAGAGCATCAACACCGCGTTCTTGTGGGATCCCTCGCGGTGCAGCAGGCGATGATGCATATGGAGCTTGTCGGGCGAGAACATGCTCCGCCCGCTCCGGACCCGGCGGGCGATCGACAACAGCGTGTCGAGGAGCGGGATCGCCAGCGCCAGGATGGGCACGATGAAGGCGAGGAACGCCGCCTTCCGGTAGCCCTCGAGCGCCAGCACCGAGAGCGAGAAACCGATCAGGAGCGAACCGGTGTCCCCGAGGAAGATGCGAGCCGGCGGGAAGTTGAACGGCAAATAGCCGAGCAGGGC
>JANNQH010000816.1:0-12317 GCA_031400655.1 Deltaproteobacteria bacterium
ACGACATGAGATGCCAGATGATCGGACGGTGCCCGATCATCGCCATGGGCTTCGGCGTGTTCTGGGTATGGTCGCGCAGGCGCAAGCCGAGCCCACCGCAAAAGAGCACCACCTTCATGATCGTGAACTCCTATCCAGTCCCGATTGGGGCGAAGCCATCGGATCCGAGGGGAATGTAATCCAAAGAACGAACCAGCGGGGCCGAGCCCGCACTCAGTCGAGGCCGCATTCGGGTTTCGATTCTGTATGTATCCGGGACGCGTTGCTCGGTAGTCCGACCCGCTCGATTTTTCGGCTGCCCGCGGCGCCTGGAGAAGTGAATTCCAGGTTCCGCGCGGACAAAGCGGGTCCGGCAGCCTGCTCTTTCGTGTTGCGTCGCCCGGGGCACTTCATCGGGGGCCGTAGCCCGGGGTCCCACTGCGAATTCAGGGAGGCGACATCGAATTCGCCGTGAGGCGAGCCGAAAGGCGCTCGATGGCGAGGCGAATCTGGGAATAGACGTTCCGGAATTCGGCTTCCGGGCAGCCCCAGGGATCCGCGATGGCATGGGGTGGCGCCTCGAGGAAATCGCCCAGCAAGCGAACCTTGGGGGTGTGTGCTGCCCAGCGGTCCCGGACCGTGTAATGGTGGCGGCCTGTCATTCCCACGACCAGGTCGGCCCATTCGAGATCGGCGATCGTGATTCGATGAGCGGCGTGGTCGGACAGGTCCACACCGAACTCAGCGGCAACCCGAATTGCGTCGGATTCCGCCGGGGCGCCATCGCGCGCCTCGAATCCGCCCGAATGAACGAGGAGCCGAGGACATTCGGTGGCCAACAGGCGCTCTGCGAATGGGCTGCGGCAGATGTTTCCGAGGCAGACGACCAACACATTCCGAATGCGGGGTTCGGGAAGGGAGGGCTCGCTACCCACCCGACGCCGAAGCTCCCAGAAGGCGTCGCGTCGTTCGTCGGAGGATCGCAGGATCTGGACCAGCGGACGAAGCTTGCGGCGGATCACGGCGGTCGCGCTCATGATTGTGCCGAGAGGGGGAGGTCGAGCGTGGCCCAGACCTGGATCTGCTTCCCCGGCGTGTCGAATCGGACGGATTGCAGGGTGATCAGCACCTCAGAGCCACGTTGGCGATGGTCGCACCGCGCATGAAGGGCCTCTCCATCCAAGTGTACTTCCAGTCCCGGTGCGACCGCCTACGATTCACCGCGTCGGGCAAAAGCTTGCCACCGTGCGCCGCAGTCCCTCGTGAAGCGTCGTTCGCGAGGTCCATCCGAGCCACTGCTGCGCACGTACCGTGTCCGCAATCCGCTCGCGTTCGAGGGGTCGGTCGGGGAGCGATCCGAATGCGGGCTCGACCCGGGTGGCCGTCAAGTCCACGATCATCTCGACCACTTCGCGAATGGACACGAGCTGACCCGAACCGAGGTCGAGTGTCTCGCCGCGTACGCCCTCGACCACGGCAGCCGCGATCATGCCGTCGATCACGTCGTCGACGAAGATCCAGTCCGACCGTTGTCGGCCACTCGAGAGTCTCGGCGCTCGGCCCTGGAGACATGACTCGATCACGTAGGGGATGAGCTTCTCCGGCTTCTGACCCGGCCCGTAGGTCATGAAGGGTCTCAGAATCACCGTCTCGAGCTCGTACAACGCCGCAAACATCCGCCCATAACCGCTGGCGGCCCATTTCGCAGCCGAATACGGCGACGTCGGGACCGGCGCCGATCCGACGTCATCCGGCTCGGTCAGGGAGCCCGCGAGCAGGACGCGCGGCCGCCCCTCTTCGAGCGCGGCCATCAAGAGATGCACGGTCGAGGTCAGCAACGAGTTGAACGCGGGTAGGACCCGTTCCGCACCCGGCGCGGCGCCGACCTCTCCTGCCAGGTGATAGATCAGGTCGGGCTCGATCTCCGCCACCAACCGCCGCGCGGTCTTCGCTATCTCGAGATCAGGGCTGCGCCATTCTATGCCGGACCCATCTCCCACAGGCGTGCGGCGGGACGTCGCGACCACACGACAACCTTCTTTGAGCAGTCTGCGGCAGAGGTGGGCACCGAGGAATCCCGTCCCCCCCGTCACGAGCACCGTCTTTCCGGAGAGGATATTCACCACCTAGCGTTCGACGCCGACAGGCTGGGGCATGATGTCCGACTTCCAAACCAGCTCACCGCGATTCTCCGAGCCATCGTCGTATTTCGCCACGACCTCCGCGGGAAGCGGAGCGAGGTCCCGGGCGCGCACGAAGTCCCGCAGGGTCGTCCCGGTGCATTCGGAGTCGATGTTCGGAGCGCCGCGATCGTTCTGGAGATCGCCCAGATGAACGGTGCGAAAGTCGATGTTGTAGCGGGTGTAGCCCGAAGTGTTGTCCACCGTCGAGTGCAGCTGTGCACCGGAAAATACGACCGCTCCTCCGATTGGGCACAGCACGCGGATCTGCGGATCGGCTTCGATCAGCTCCTCGGAGTGGGGCTGCTCGCGGGTATCCTTATCGATCTGCAGCTGGGCGACGCCCCGGCTCGTCGCATTCCATTCGTAGTAGTTGTACGCGCGGGAGGTGTTACGGACCGCAGCCGTCCAGTAGCGCGGGTGGAAGGCCATGGCGTTGTCCGTCTGGATCTCGTAGACCGGAAGCCACCAGTTGATCTGGCACTGGGGTGCCGAGTACCAGGTATCGCGATGAGGATGGAATGGCAGCGCCAGACCAGCTCGCAGATAGTTCCCCGATGTCATGCTCCGGAGTCTCGGCACGTCGAAGTAGATCTGGTCGATCGAACAACCTGCCTCTTCGAGGAAATCGCGGATCAATACTTTGGCGCGCGGGTGATGGATGAAGCGCGGCTTGAGGTCCGCCAGGATGGTGACGAACTGCTCGACGGGCATTTCATGCTGCGCGAATCGAGGGTCATGAGGGGCAAACGCCTCTTCTGCCAGCTCGCGGGCGAAGTCACATAGCGCGAGGCCACTCGCAGACGGGGAGAGAATGACGAGCTGGCCGTCGTAAAGGACCCCTCGCCTGAAGTCGTCGTCCCGCTTCGGATCGATCCACACACTATTCATGGGCGCCATTCTGGACTTCCTTTTCCGAGACTGTACGCCCCGTCATCGCGAAGGCCGACTCGATCGCTCCGCGCGACCCTTGCCTGATCGTCGACACACGCCTTGTGTGTGCCCAGATCCTTTCGTCGGGTGGCGTGTGCGCCAATCGACCTGCCGCAAAGTTTCATTGAGCCGCCGGTCTGAGGCCGATCGGCTCTAGATTCGGCTTACTTGTGGCTCAGCACATTCCGAAAAGACCGGACAAATCCAATCACCCAAACCGGAGCGCTGGACACTCACTCGATCGAAGGCATTGTGCTCCGAGTTGGCCGGCCGTAGGCGTCGCGTCCTAGAGTCGCGCACGAGGTTCGCGTCCCGCTCCCGACCGGAGCCAGCTGCCCCCTCGGGATACGTTCCACTCACTAGGCCCCAATCGCTTTCGGAGACCACGCTTTGCCTGAAACCTGCCGCTTCTGCACGACCCCGCTCGTTCACTCGGTCGCGGACCTCGGCGTCTCTCCGCTCTGCCAGAATCACGTGACTCCGGATCGGTACCTGATCGCCGAACCGCACTATCCCCTGCACGCGCGCGTCTGTCATCACTGTTTCCTGGTGCAGGTGGACGACATCGCTCCGCCGGAGGAGATCTTCGGCGACGGCGCCTATGCGTACTTCTCCTCCTACTCCGATTCGTGGCTCGCCCACGCCCGGCGTTACACCGAGCAGATGAGCGAACGCTTCCAGTTCGGTGCCGGCTCCCGGATCGTGGAGATCGCCAGCAACGACGGCTATCTGCTCCAGTATTTTCTCGAAGCCGGTGCGACCGTCCTTGGCATCGAGCCCGCCTCCAATTGTGCGGCCGTGGCCATCGAAAAGGGCGTCGATAGTCTCGTGGCCTTCTTCGGGTGCGACACGGCCAGCAAGGTTCGCGCCAAGCACGGGCCGGCCGATCTGCTGCTCGGGAACAACGTGCTGGCGCACGTGCCCGACATCAATGATTTCGTGGCGGGCATGAAGATCCTCCTGGCACCGCAGGGTGTGATCACGATGGAGTTCCCGCATCTCATGCGGCTGATCGCGGAAAACCAGTTCGACACGATATACCACGAGCATTTCTCCTACCTCGGATTCACGACCGTGGAGCGAATCTTCGCCCACCATGGACTAGCGCTCTTCGATGTGGAGGAACTGCCGACCCACGGTGGCTCACTCCGGATCTACGCCCGGCACGTCGAGCACAACGCTCTCCCCGTCGGACCACGGGTGGCGGACTTGCGAGCACGCGAGGCGGCCGAGGGCATGCTCGACTTGCCCTACTACATGGGCTTCGGCGAGCGCGTGCGCGAGACGAAGAGAAAGCTCCTCACGTTTCTTATCGAACGCAAGCGCGAAGGCAAGTCGATCGTGGGCTACGGTGCGCCCGGTAAGGGTAATACCCTCCTCAATTACTGCGGAATCCGCACGGACTTCCTCGACTACACCGTCGACCGCAGCCCGCACAAGCAGGGAAATTTCCTGCCCGGTTCGCGAATCCCCATCCTCGCGCCGGAGACGATCTTCGCTACGCGTCCGGATTACGTGCTGATCCTGCCCTGGAATCTGCGCCAGGAGATCATGGATCAGACGGCCGGAATTCGGGCATGGGGTGGTCGCTGGGTAGTCCCCATTCCTGAAGTAGCAGTCTACGAGTGAAGACCCGATCCGCGATCGCAACGATGGACAGGGTGAGCATGACGAGGATGAAGAGAAAATCGCAATCATGAAGGTTTTGCTCTTTTGTGGCGGCCTCGCATGCGACTGAGTGACCGCAGCCAGAACACGCCCAAACCTCTAGCGAGGATCGGCCATCGACCGATCATCTGGCCTTTGATGTCCTATTCGGCCTACTACGGCCACGCGGATTTCATCCTATGGCTTGGCTCTCGCGGGGATGCCTTCAAGGAGTACTTCCTGAACCACAACGAAATCGTCTCGACGACCTGATGGAGCGGGACGTGGCCTCTGGCAGGTCTCGGAACATTTCCACTCTTCTCAGGCCCTGATCTCAGGGCCTCAGGCGGACCCTTCATGCGAATTCTTCTGACCGGACACGCAGGCTACATCGGCGCGGTAATGACTCAGTACCTGCAAGAGCGGGGCGACGAGGTCGTGGGCCTGGATAGCGATTTCTTCGAGGGTTGCGATTTTGGCCACTACGCGTCGAATGTCAGGTCGCTCAAGAAAGACGTGCGCGACGTCGAGCGACGAGACTTGATCGGCTTCGACGCCGTGATCCACCTCGCGGCGATCTCGAACGATCCGCTGGGAGACTTGAATCCCGACTGCACCTATGACATCAACCATCGCGCCTCCGTGCATCTTGCCCAGCTTGCCCGGGACGCCGGCGTGAGTCGCTACGTCTACTCCTCCTCATGCAGCGTCTACGGCGCCGCGAACCCGGAGGACGTGCTCGACGAGACTGCGGGATTCAGTCCCGTGACGCCCTATGCAAAGTCGAAGGTGATGGTCGAGGACGATGTTCGCACGCTTGCGCGAGATGATTTCAGTCCCGTCTACATGCGAAACGCGACGGTCTACGGCGTCTCGCCTCGGTTGCGCGGGGACCTGGTCGTGAACAACCTCGTCGGCTGGGCGCTCACGACGGGTCGAGTGCATCTGAAAAGCGATGGAACTCCCTGGCGGCCGCTCGTGCACGTCGAGGATCTCTGCCGAGCCTTCGGTGCCGTGCTGGACGCGCCCCGGGAAGCGATCCACAACCAGGCCTTCAACGTCGGTCGCGAGAACGAGAACTACCGCATCTCCCAGGTGGCGGAGATCGTTGCGAAAGCGGTGGAGGGCAGCACCCTGAGCTTCGAGCAGGGTGCGGGCCCGGATCCGCGTTGCTACCGGGTCGATTTCCGCAAGATCGGGAGAGTGCTCCCGCACTTCAAGCCGGGTTGGACCGTGGCGCGGGGTGTCGACCAACTGGTCGGGGCGTATCGTGCGATCGGGCTGCGGCAGGACGACCTCGAGGGCGACCGCTACCTTCGCATCAAGCGGGTGGGTCGACTCTTGCGCGAGGGCACGCTCGACTCCAGTCTGCGCTGGACGAAGGCCTGAGTCACGGGCCCGAAGCCCGGGAGACCGCACCTATCATGCTTGCCCTGGACATCGCGATGTCCCTCGGATCGACGCCGCGGATCCTCTGCCTCGGCGCCCATCCAGACGACATCGAGATCGGATGCGGAGGGACGATTCTCGAGTTGGCCGAAGCGCTTCCCGGCGCCGAATGGCACTGGACGGTCCTGACGGGCAATCCGCAGCGCCACGCCGAAGCCAATGCGGCCGCGGATGCGTTCCTGGGAAATCGGGCGACGAAACGTCTTCGACTCCAGTCCTTCCGCGACGGGTTCCTCCCCTATCACGGCGCAGAGGTGAAGGACTTCTTCGAGTCGCTGAAACGCGAGCTGTCCCCCGACCTCATCCTCACACACGCCTCGCACGATCGGCATCAGGATCATCGCCTGGTTTCGGAGCTCACTTGGAACACCTGGCGAAACCACCTGATCTTCGAGTACGAGATCCCGAAATACGACGGCGATCTCGGTCAGCCTCAGGCATATTTCCCATTACGGGCCAGCGTGGCTGAGCGCAAGATTCGGACGATCCTCGAGGTCTTCGCGACTCAACGGTCGCGGGAGTGGTTCGACCGCGAAGTCTTGCTTGCGCTGATGAGGCTTCGTGGCGTGGAGTGCAACGCGCGAGAGCGTTATGCCGAGGCGTTCTACGCCCGCAAGTGGAGCCTGGGAATAGGGGCCGAGAGATGAGATTTATCGAGACGGGACTCGCGGGTGCCTGGCAGATCGATCTGGATCGCCTGGAAGACGATCGCGGCTTCTTCGCCCGGAGCTTCTGCGAGCGGGAGTTCGCGGCCCGCGGTCTGCCATCGAGATTCGTCCAGTGCAACGTCTCCTTCAACCACGTTGCCGGCACGCTCCGAGGCATGCACTGGCAGGAACCGCCCCACGCCGAGGCGAAGCTGGTCCGGTGTACGGCGGGTGCTCTCTTCGACGTCATCGTCGACCTGCGCCCGTCGAGCCCTACCTACCTCCGTCCGTTCGGGATCGAGCTCTCGGGCGAGAATCGGATCATGCTCTTCATTCCCCCGGGCTTCGCACATGGATTCCAGACCCTGAGCGATGCGACCGAGGTCTTCTACCAGATGAGCGATTTCCATGCGTCGACCGCCGCGCGCGGATTCCGCTGGAACGATCCTCGATTCGCCATCCAGTGGCCTCGCGAGCCCAGCGTCATCTCGCAGCGGGATCGGGATCTCCCGCTCTTCGAGGAGATTGCATGAACGGGTCGGAGATGATGGCCCTCGTGCGCGACCTCTATCCGCTCTGCCGGAGTCTCACGGGCGACGGTGTGCGCGAGACCCTCAAGCGGATCCAGCGCCTGATTCCCCTCGAGATTCGGGAGGTACCCAGTGGCAGCCCGGCCTTGGATTGGACCGTGCCGCTCGAGTGGAACGTCCGCGAAGCATGGATTCGAACGACGACCGGCCAGACGATTGTCGATTTGAAGGATTCGACCCTACACGTCGTCGGCTACAGCACTCCGATCCACGCCACGATTACCCGCACCAACCTCGATTCGCACCTGCACTCGCTTCCCGAAGATCCCGATTGGATTCCCTGGCGTACGTCCTACTACAGCGAGAGCTGGGGCTTCTGCATGCCCCACCGTCTTCGCCAGACCTTGACCGATGCCGAGTACGAGGTCTTCATCGATTCGACGCTGGCTCCCGGTCATCTCAGCTATGGCGAGCTCCTGCTCCCCGGGACGACCGAACAGGAGCTCCTCGTCTCGGTACACGTGTGTCACCCGTCGCTCGCAAACGACAACCTGTCGGGCATCGCCGTCGCAACGGCCGTCGCGATGCTTCATCGAGATCAGCCACGCCAGCTGGGAATCCGTTTCCTCTTCATCCCGGGCACCATCGGGTCTCTCACCTGGCTCGAGCTCAATCGCCCAAATCTGATCCTCATCGTGGGTGGGCTGACGCTGACCTGTCTAGGGGATGCCGCAAATCTCACCTACAAGCGCACGTTCGATGGACGCTGCGCGATCGACCGTGCAGCCCTGCACGTACTCGAGGCTGAAGGGAAGAGTCACGAACTACTTGATTTCTACCCGTACGGCTACGACGAGCGTCAGTACAACTCGCCCGGGTTCCGGCTCCCGATTGGCTCCTTGATGCGCAGTCGGCACGGACGTTTTCGCGAATACCACACTTCCGCCGACGATCTCTCCCTCGTTTCTGGGGACCAGCTCGAAGAAGCGGCGCACGTCGTATCGTCGATCCTGTCCCTGATGGACCGAGATCGCTGCTACGTGAGTCTCGCGCCCGAAGGCGAGCCGCAGCTCGGGCGCCGCGGCATCTATCGCGCAGTCGGCGGCGGCGGAGATCCCGAAGCGCTGCAGTACGCGATGTTGTGGCTGCTGCAAGCCGGCGATGGGCGACATACATTGCTCGACGTGGCCGAACGCTCAGGCATCGCGTTCTCGGTCATGGCTGAGGCGGCAGACATTCTCGAGACCCACGCCCTCATCGCCTGGAGCGATCCGGACGAGGGCACCGCGCTACGGCCGTCGCGCAGCTCGCGTTAGATTGGACGCGGGAAATGACGCCGCGATAGCGAGCTCCTGGCGCCCGGTGGCTCGCATTTGCTTCCGTCACGGGCGTTCGGACTCGGTTCGCTCGAGCCAACACTCGCGCCAATAGGAGTAGATCGCACGGGGGCATCCGATGCGTTTCTCGCTGTAGCAGGAGCTGCAAGTGATGCCCGCGAGGATGATGCACTCGTTTGGAAACTTCACCATCTTGCCCGTGGGCTCATCGATGATCTCTGTCACTCGGGACTGGACTACGTGCTCCTGCTCGCAGTAGATCGACTGCTCCTTGTCGAAGGCCATCCCGCGATTTCGATTGCGTCCGTCGAGCGTCTTCACGATTTCTTCGAGGGGCTTGACTTTGACTTTGTCGCCTGGCTTCAGGCCGAGAACCTCCGACGGCGTTCGCTTGAGGGTGCCCTGGATGATCGGGAAGCGCGGACGACCGAGCATCCCTTGAAGCCCGTTGTAGAGGGCGAGCCAGAAGCGGAAGCCGGGCAGACTCTGCATCGCGTTCGCCGTGAAACGGAAATAGAGCCGATGCAGCATGTCGGTCCAAGCGACATTTCGTGAGCGGACGTCCTCGACGTACTGACGGATGTCCCACCAGGGCAGCGGCGAGGTTGCCCGGAACAGCTCGGTGATCTGGCAGGAATAAACGACCTCCGCGTCAGCGGTCGTGCCCGCGACCTGATCGATTCGCGTCGCGGCGGTGAGAGTGGCCTCCGTGCAGCGGGGGCTCGGCGTGGGGGTGCTCGGCGAGAGGGTCGGCGCGGTTGCCGCCCGGTTCGTCGCTTGCGTCGAGGATGCGCCGTCTTCGACCTGCTCGAGCCAGACGTTCTTGAAGAAGAACAAACATCCCGCCTGGCATCCGCCGTGCGCCGCGCCGTTGCAGCGCAAGCCTTCCAGGTGAACGGCGTCCTTCATTCGCCGGCCGCCCGTCTTGTTGATGGTGTCGCAGGTCTTGTGGGCGCTCGCCTCGACGCGAAAGACGCGACCGCAGTGTTCGAGCATCTCGGGCATGAAGGGCAGGGCCTCTACCCGCCCGCGTTCGTCGAGGGTGGCGAGGACCTCTTCACGGCTTCGAACCCGAACGAGATCTCCGCGGCGAAGCGACTTCGGTGATCGATACGAATTCATGTCACTCCCCGGATTTCATTGCCCATTTGACCTCGGGTCGGATAGGAGACGGGGGGTCTTTAGGCGAGATTGGAGTCCGCGTCGAGAACGGGGGGCCCACCGATTGCGAGAGACCCCATCCCGCTCGACGACCGGTCGGGGCGCATCAGATGTCGGCGAGGACTTTTACCACCTCGTCCATCCGCCAGGGAAAAAGACCCGCATGGGTCGGAAGCGTCAAGAGTCGCGCGCAGAACGCTTCTGCACCCGGGCAGGGCTCCGTGTCCGTGCGATGCAGCGCAAGTGCCCCGATCCGATCCATCGGGGTCGGATACATGGCCGTCGCACCCAGCCGAGCCAGCGCGGCCAACGCCCGGTCGCGACGTGCGGGGGTGGGCGCACGCAGCGCGAGGCGGGGGAATACGCCGCGCGTGCCGCCCGCTTCGAGCAGCGCCACGAACTCCGTCTGCTCGTGGATTCGAAGGGCGAGTGCAAGGGCACGCTCGCGCCGGTCCGCGTTCAACCCATCGAGCTCTCGGTCGAGCGCAGCCGCAAGCGATACCGCCGCACCCGACATCGCACCCCGCGCGAAGCCGGGGTCGAAGGTCGTGAGGCCGATCTCGAGGGCGGGAATGGTCGCGAGGATGCCGAGGACGAAGGGCTGCCGCGAGACGTTGTAGGCGATGCCTCGGGTCAAGGCCGCGATTCGTCTCGGCTCTCCGAGCCCTTCACGTCCGTCTTCGGTGAAGAATTCGCTCTGCCAGATCGCGGCCCCGCCCCCCAGCGCCGAGATCGGTTTGCCGCGTCCAAAGCTCAGGATCCCGATATCCCCGCGACCCCCGACGACGCCGTCGGGCGCGGTGGCACCCAGCGCCTGCGCCGCGTCGTCGACGACCGCAGCGCCCGCGGCATGCGCCTTCGTCACGATCCCGGCGATGGGCTCCGGAAGGCCGAATAGATTTCCGACGACGATCGCGGCCACGCGCTCGAAGGGAAGCCTCTCGATCGACTCGCGGGCCAGCTGGCCGCGTTCATCGACATCGACGAGCCGGACGCGCAGGCCGGCAGCGACGACCGAGGCAGGAATCGAGAAGCAGCCGTAGGCAGGGATCGCGATCTCAGACCGGCCGGTGCGTTCTGCGAGCGACGAGAGAGCGATGCGCATCGCCTCGCGACCCGAGCTGTGGAACGTCAGCCTGCGCCCGGGAAAACGAGCTTGCAACGCGAGTGTGAGCTCGCCGCGCGCATCGGCGTTGGTGCAGACGCGCGCGATCGCTCGCCAGGGAATCGGGCTGCCGCCCGGTGTGAGGCGCATGCTAGTCCTTCGCCTCAACGCTTCGTCGGCTCCCAGACGACGGCGCGCTCGCCGCGCCAGTGGTGCAGCCAGGCGACCAGCATCGAGGCGTTCACGAGCATGAAGAAGCCAGCGAGCCGAGCCGGTGTGAAGCGTGCCACGATCGGCGAGACGAGGGAGGCTCCGCCAATCGAATAGGCGGCGAGCTGGAGGCCCAGGAAGCCCGCGGCACTGGGACTGGCCGGGGCAGCGGCGGCACTGGCGACCGCGATCAGGATCAATGCAAAAGGCGAGGTAAATCGGGCAACCTTGTGTCCCCACAGCGAAAAAGCCACTCGGCCGTGTCGCGGACGGAGAATGTCGCGATAGGCCGAGAGGACCGCCAGGCCCCGGCGCACCGTGCGCACCTTCCTGTGCCATTCGCGGGCCGGGTCCTCCATCGCCTTGAAGCGCGCCTGCGCCATGGGCTCGCTGACGGCGCGCCGTCCGCGTCGCGCGGCCTCGAGGGCCGAGCGGAAGTCACTCGCCAGGTCGATCGGCCAGGGCGTCGCGAGCTCGCGCCGCACGGCGAAGAACGAGCCCGACAGGCCGACGAGACTGCTGGCCTCGTTCTCGAGGCGGCGCAGCGCCATCTCGAATCGCACGTAGGCGCCTTCGCCGCCGTCGGAGTCGACGCGATCTTCGCTCGAGACGCAGCCGACCGTCGGGTCGGCGAACGGACGCACGATCGCGGCGAGCGCGCCCCTCTCGAGCTCGGCCGTCAGGTCCGTGAAGACGAGGATCTCGCCCTGGGCCTTGCTGATGGCGGCGGCCTGGGCGGCTTCCTTGCCGCGCCGGGCGTCGAGGGCGACGAGCTTGACGCCGCGTGCGGCGAAGCTCTCGGCGATGCGGTGCGTGGCGTCGGTCGATCCGTCGGAGGCGACGATGATCTCGAGCTCTCCGTCGTAATCGAGCGCCAGCGTCGACTCGAGCTTTTCTTGCAGCGCGTGTGCACCGTTGTGGACGGCGATCACGATCGACAGCGACGGCGTGATGTCGGCGCGTGCGACCGGTCGGGGCGAGCAGCGGGCGAGCAGGGCCAGGATGATCGGATAGCCGACGTAGCTGAACCCGACCCACCCGAGCGACAGCGCGATCAGCGTCCAGCAGAGGGCGAGCATCGCTTCAGATCCCCCCCGTCGCGATCGCGGTGGAGTCATCGCATGCGCGATTCGTCGCGG
>JANNQH010000817.1:0-1911 GCA_031400655.1 Deltaproteobacteria bacterium
TGACTGGCAACGCCAGCTTCGGCGATGCGAACGCGACGGGCACGATCCGCGACAACGATCCCCTGCCCTCTCTCCAGATCGACGATGCCGAGGCCAACGAAGGGAACGCCGGGACGAGCAGCCTCAGCTTCAGCGTGACGCTCACGCCGGCGAGCGGCCGCAATGTCAGCGTCGCCTACGCGACGAGCAACGCAAACGCGTCGTCCGGGTCGGACTACGTCGCGGCGAGCGGCACGCTCAGCTTCAGCCCCGGCCAGACGACTCGAACGCTCGCTGTGACGATCCAGGGCGACGGGATCGTCGAGCTCGACGAGACCTTCACGCTGACGCTCAGCGCGCCGTCGAACGCGACGCTCGCCGATGCGACGGGAACCGGCACGATCCTGAACGACGACACCGCCGGCGGCGCGCTCGGCCTCGACGCGCGCCCCTCGAACACGACCTGCATCGCGCCGGCGCGGCCGACCCGGAACGCCAGCATCGACGTCGAAGACGCGTTCAGCCCCTCGCCCAGCTTTGGCCCGATCACTAAGCTGCTGCAGGCGCCCGGCGATGCGAGCCGCTGGTTCGTCCTCGAGAAGGACGGTCGCGTGCGGGTCTTCAGCACGGCGAATCCAGGCAGTGTCAGCACCTGGATCGACCTGCGCACGCCCGTGAACGACGCCGGTGAAGGAGGCCTGCTCGGCCTGGCCTTCCATCCGAATTGGCCGGCCACACGCCAGGTGTTCGTCTCTTACACGACCAACGGCTCCCCGCTGACCTCCCGCGTCTCGCGGCTGATCCTCGACGACGTGACGACTCCCTCTACACCAACCGAGCAGATCCTGCTCATCGTCGATCAGCCCTTCGACAACCACAACGGCGGCGACATCGCCTTCGGCAACGACGGCTACCTGTATTTCGGTCTCGGCGACGGCGGCAGCGGCGGAGATCCCTTCAACCTGGCGCAGAATCCGACGCGGCTGCTCGGGAAGATGCTGCGCGTCGGCGTAGTCGGCGTGAGCTATCCCAGCCCCGGCTACACGATCCCCGGCGACAATCCCTACGCGGCCAACCCCCGCTGCGGCCCGGGCACGAACGCGCAGGCCTGCCCCGAGATCTTTGCGAGCGGCCTTCGCAATCCGTGGCGCTGGAGCATCGATGAACCGACCGGGGATATCTGGGTAGGCGACGTCGGACAGGGCAGTCGCGAAGAGGTCGATCTCGTCACGCTGGGTGGGAACTACGGCTGGAACTGCCGCGAAGGCTTCGACTCGTATCCCGGCACGGGCTCTTGCTCCGGGGCGTTCATCGACCCGCTCGTCGACTATTCGCATGCTAATGGTGACGTCTCGATCACCGGCGGCTTCGTCTACCGGGGCGCTGCGATTCCGTCGCTCCAGGGCCGTTATGTCTTCGGCGACTTCAGCTCGGGCCGGATCTGGGCGCTGCAGCCCGACGGCACCGGGGGCTACACGAGCGACGAGCTCATCGACACGAACGACAACATCAGCTCCTTCGGCCTCGGCGCGGACGGCGAGCTGTATTACGGGTCGTATTCCGCGGGCTCGATCCGCAAGCTGGTGCCGCCCTCCGGCGGAGGTCCGGCCGACCCGATTCCGACCGATCTCGTGGACACCGGCTGCGTCGATCCGCTGAACCCGCAACAGCCGGCGAGCGGCCTCGTGCAATACGGCATCCAGGCGCCCTTCTGGTCCGATTCGGCGGTCAAGGAGCGCTACCTCGCGATTCCCAATGGATCGACGATCAGCGTCGGCGGGCTGGCGGGGAACGTCGGGGGCGATTTCACGTTCCCGAGCGGCAGCGTGATCCTGAAGAACTTCCGCCTCAACAACCAGATCATCGAAACGCGGCTCTTCATGCGACATCCCGACGGCATCTGGGCCGGCTACACCTACGAGTGGAACGATG
>JANNQH010000818.1:0-1524 GCA_031400655.1 Deltaproteobacteria bacterium
GTAGACGACGACGTTCTTCGCCATCCCGGTGGCGACGGCCATCGCCGCGTGGGCGACGAGTCCGACTGCGGCGCCGCCGCCGTAATTGACCTTGCTCCAGAAGGTCATGTCGCCGATGCCGACGGTGCGCGCGACCTCGACCTCGTCACTCGAGTCCATCGTGTAGCTGACGAGACCGTCGACATCCGAGGGCCGGAGGCCTGCATCGTCGATCGCCTTGCGGACGGCCTCGCACGCGAGCGAGAGCTCGGAGACACCGGATTTCTTGCTGTACGTCGTCTGGCCGATCCCGGCGACGGCGGCTTCGTTGTGGATGCTCGTGGGCATGGTCGAATCGTCTCGCTTCTGGGTATTGAAAGATGCGGAGCTACGGGAGCGTCAGCGTGAAGGTCGCCGTTACATGGTTGCCCCAGGCGTTGTGGCCCGAGACCTCGACGTCGACGGACTTCTCGTTCTTCGCGACGACCTTGCCGCGGAGCTTCAAGAGGTCGCCCGGCATGTTGGGTCCGCCGAGCTTCGTCCTGACCCGCGTCACGATCGCGTCGACCCCGGCCCAATCCGTGACATAACGCGAGCAGAGCCCCTGCGTCGTCAGGATGTTCATGAACATGTCGGGGAGCCCTTGAGCGACCGCCGCGTCGCGATCGTGATGGACCGGGGTGTAGTCGCGGGACGCGAGGGCGCCGCCGGCGACGAGCGTCGGCGTGATCTTCAGGTCGAGGGGCGGCAGGGCGTCTCCGACCGAGAGCTCGTTCGGCTTCAGCGTGTTCTTCATGTCAGCGTCCCTTCGCGGCGGCAGCGCCCGCGGCCAGTAACGGAGCGCCCGCCGGCCGGAAGAACGGGATCTTGAATCCGTCCTCGTCCGTGTGGATCAGCAGCTCGACGGACATCCCGATCTGGGCATCCTCGGGCTTGCACTCGACCAGTGTCGACGCCATCCGCTCGCCCTCGGCCAGGTCGACGATGATCGAGATGATCGGATACTCGTAGCCGGGAAACTGCGGGTAGTGGATCACGGTGAAGGTGTGGACCGTGCCGCGGCCGGACGCCGCGATCGAGTCGAATTTCTGCGATCCGCACTTGTCACACATCGGCCGCGGCGGATGTCGAAGCTTCCCGCACTCCGCGCAGCGCTGGATCGGCAGCACGCCATCCTGCGCGACCCGCTCCCACCACCAGGCATTGTCGAGGCCCATCGGCGGCTTGATGCGCGTGGGCTTGGCAGCGACGGCGGCGCCCTTCGCGTCCTGCTTCTTGTCGCCTCCGGCGGCAGCGCCTGCGTTCGCCGGCTTGAAGCGCAGCACCCGGAAGCTCATCGAGCCGAGCTCCTCGCCCGTCTCGTTCACGAACTTCGTGCGGGTCGTGATGAAGTAGCCGGTGCCGACCCCCGTCGCCTTCTCGTCGGAGATCTCGGCGATCACGGTCTCGGCCGTGACCAGCTCGCCCAGCCGCAAATAACGGGTGTAGTTCTCTTCCGTGTTGGTGCCGAGGACACCGGTATAGCCGTTGTCGGCCAGGAACTTG
>JANNQH010000819.1:0-2188 GCA_031400655.1 Deltaproteobacteria bacterium
CGTGCTCGAGATCCCGACCCCGCGCCACTCGCTGCTCGACGGCATCGCGCTCCAGATCGACCCGCCGGACGAGCAGCCGCCGACGCTGCAAGAGCGCGCGTATACCTCGCCGATCTGGTACACGCCGTAGCGTGCAGATCGTGGCCATGAAGGCGGTGCTTCTCCGGATCTGTCGCTCGCCCGTCGTGCATTTCATCCTCGCGGGCGCCGTATTATTCGGAATCGCGATCCTCTTCGAACGAGGAGGAGGGGGCGGGGCCGGCGTCACGGCACGAGACACGGCCCACTCGACCGACTCGACCCACTCGACGGAGGGGACGACGATCCGCATCGAGCGGGACGACTTGATTGCCTATATCCAATCGCGCACGCGCATGGCGCGCGCCGAGGAAGCCGTGCAGGCTTTCGATTCGGCCACGGCCAGCGTCCGACAGAACTGGATCGATCGCTACGTCCGCGAGGAGGCGCTGGTTCGCGAGGCGCGCTCGCTCGGGCTCGACCGCGACGACGAGCTGATCCGGCGCCGGCTCGTCCAGCAGGTGGAGTTCCTCGTCGAGGGGGCGGGTGCGGAAGAGATCCGGGTCTCGGAGGAAGAGCTCGCGGCGGCGTACCGGGAGCGCGCAGAGGAGTTTCGCGAGCCCATGACGGTCCGATTCGCGCACGTGTTCGTGCGGGAGGAGAAGGGACGGGAAGCGGAGTCCGACAGCAGGGCTCGAGTGCTGCGCGAGCGGCTGAACCGCGCAAGGGTCGGCTTCGATCAGGCCCTCGCCGAGGGCGATCGCTTCCTCTACGACCGGATCTATGTCGATCGCACGCTCGACGAGGTCAGGAGTCATTTCGGCGACGCGATGGCGAAGATCGTCTCGGAGCTTCCGATTTCTGCAGCGACGTGGACCGGGCCGCACAGGTCGGAGCACGGCCTTCATCTCGTGCTGCTGACCGGACGTGCCAAGGCGCGGCTGCCCGCACGCGCCGAGATCGCGGACGCGCTTCGGGAGGCGCTGCTTCGGGAGAAGCGCGACCTCGCGCTCGAGCGGGGGGTCAAGGGAATCATTTCGAGGTATCGAATCGACCTCTCGAGTGGACTTCGGGGAAGCAGATCGGTCGACGACGGATCATGACGACCGCGTTGCGTCGCGGAGATCATCCAGCCCGGTGGAGGCGTCGGACGATCGAGCTACCGTGCGTTCATGCACCACGGTGATACCAGCCTCGAAGCGCGTGAGATTCAACTCGCGGCCTATCGCGCGATGGGGCCGGCCCGTCGCCTGCAGCTGGCGTTCGAGATGTCCGAACGAGCGAGAGAGATCGCGATCGACGGAACGCTGGCTCGCCATCCCGAGCTCTCGCGGAGCGAAGCCCGTCTGCGAGTCATTCGGCGGCTCGTGGGCGACGAGCTCTTCGATGCCGCGTGGTCGCGGCGTCTCGAGAAGTGACCTCCGATCCGCTCGCGATCATCGTTGCGGAGCTCGATCGCTTCGAGATCCCCTACATGCTCGCCGGATCGTTTGCGAGCACGTTCTACGGCGATCCGCGAACGACCCATGACATCGACATGGTCGTCGCGCCGACGCAAAAGCAGCTCCGGAATCTCGTCGAGGGATTGGATCCCGATCGGTTCTACGTCAGCGAAATCGCGGTCACCGAGGCATGGCGGCGACGCGGAATGTTCAACGTCGTGCTCGTCGAGCTGGGCTGGAAAGTCGATTTGATCCTGCGCAAGGATCGCGACTTCAGCCGATCTGAATTCGAGCGGCGACGTCGCGTGACGGTCGGCGACCTCGAGGTATGGATGGCGACGGCGGAGGACACGATCGTCGCGAAGCTCGATTGGGCTCGCGCAGGCGAGTCTGAGCGCCAGCTCCGCGATGTCGTCGGCATGCTCCAGGTCTCGGGCGAATCGCTCGATCGCGCATACATACGGAAATGGGTCGTCGAATTGGGACTCGGCGAGCTCTGGACGAAGGCATCGAGCGACGCTCAGTCTCTGCGGCCGCCGCGAGGATGATCGACGCCGGGCGAGCGGTCCCCCGGCCTTCTAGAGCCGCAAGTCCTTGGGCTGATTCGCGAAATAACATCGCTCTTCGACCCGATTCTTGATCCGCCAGCCCTTCGGCGTGCGTACGTACTCGTCGACGTACCAGAGTCCGCAGACCAACACGTCGATCTCGCCCTTCTCGTTCGTGAA
>JANNQH010000820.1:0-2543 GCA_031400655.1 Deltaproteobacteria bacterium
CGGAAGGGTGCTGTGGGTGTGTGGGTTGCAGTCGGCGTGCGGGAGGCGCGTGCGACGGCGAGACCGATCTCTCGGCCGCGCAGCACGAGGGGATCCACGGCCCGCGCCGTGAGACTGTGCGTGACGGTCGACCAGTCGCGGGTCTGCTCGATGGCGGGCAGATCGAGCTCGAGCCAGGCGCCGAGCATGTGCCAGTCGGCTTCTCTCGGAAGATTCAGGCCGAGCACTCCATCGCGTGTCGGCAAGAGGCGCGCACTGCCGCCGCAGGACACGGCGCCCCGGCGCGAGAATCCGAATAACGCCGCGCGCTCGCCGAGCAGGGCCGGCGCGTCGAGCAATGCGAAACCCCGCGCAGGGGCAAGGGCCTCGAGCGCCATCCCCGCAGCGCGGGCGGCGCTGGCGAGGGGTCCGCCCGCGAAGCGGGGCGGCCCGTCGGCCTCGCCCGTCAGCGCCATCGCACCCGACAGCGCCCAGTCGAGGGCCGCACTCGTCGGATCGGGGCGCGCAGGGAGCTCGCGCTCGAGTCCGAGGGACCCGAGCAGGGCGCGGGCGAAGCGAGCGGCGGGATCGAAGGGAGGGCCGTCCAATCGCGTGTCGCGGCGGTCCGCGTCGGGCGCCGCCGGTCGCTCGGGGGGGACTCGTCGGCGGGGTTCCAGAGCTCGGGGCATGGGGCGTCTCGTGGGCGCCGAACGTTAGCATTCGACCAGTGGAATCCGTATTCTGGCCCGGCCCGTGAAGCGGGCGTCCGCGCCCTGAGATGCAAGCGTCCCGATGGATCATCGATCCCGGTGGCCCCCGATCCTGGGCTGCCTTTCCCGGACGGATCCGGACGGATCCGGACGGGAAGGGCGCGCGATTGGCTCGCGCATGCGGACGCCGATCGCGGCGCGTGCAGGTTGTGAGAATCGGATCGAGAGCGAGAACTGTGAGCTCGAGGAGAGGCTGAGATGGCGGTGTTCAAGGCGGGAATGCGACTCAAGAGCGCGGTGTGCGCGTCGCAGGTCATGATGGTCGTCTCGCCGGCGCGGGACGTGAAGCTCACGTGCGGGGGCGCGCCGGTGGTCGAGCTGTCGGCGCCCGATGCAGCGGGCGGTGCGATCGACCCCGGCCACAAGCAGGGAACCCAGATGGGCAAGCGCTACACGAACGCCGCGGGCGACGTCGAGATCCTGTGCACCAAGCCGGGCGAGGGCGGCCTCGCCGTCGACGGCGAGCTGCTGACCGTGAAGGGCGCAAAGCCGCTTCCGTCTTCTGATTAGGCGGGATCCGATTAGACGGGTTGAGGCGGATGGGTCGGCGTTGAAGCAGGCCGATTGGTGAGCATGCCATGAACCTGATGATGATTCTCGAGATGGCGGCCGGGGCCATGGGTGAGCGGGTCGCCTTCCAGAATGGCGCCGACCGCCTGACCTATCAGCAGCTCTTCGACGCGGCCGGGGCGCTCGCGGCCACCCTCGACGACGGCCGCACGAAGCATCTCGCGATGCTCGATATCTCGACGCTCGCGCTCCCGATCGGGGTCTTCGGTGCGTCCTGGGCCGGGGTTCCCTTCGCGCCGCTGAACTACCGGCTCACCGACCCCGAGCTCGACGCCCTGATCGCGCAGCTCAATCCCGGTTGCCTCGTGACGGACGCCGCGCGCGCCGCGCGCCTGGGCTCGCGCCTCGCGGCGACGGGTGACGGAGACTTCGTCGCGGTCGGAACGCGGGAGGCGCTGCTCGAGGCCGTCCGCGCGCCGGGCGCCAAGTCGCGCGAGACGCCCTGGTCGATGGATCCCGACGACACCGCAATCCTGCTCTTCACGAGCGGGACGACCGGCGCACCGAAAGCCGCGGTCCTGCGCCAGAAACACCTCGTCTCCTACGTGCTCGGCACGGTCGAGTTCATGGGCGCCGACGAGAGCGACGCCTCGCTCAACTGTGTGCCGCCCTATCACGTGGCGGGCATGGCGGCGATCGCGAGCTCGGTCTACTCGGGCCGGCGCGTGGTTCAGCTCGCGAACTTCAGCCCCGAGCTCTGGCTCGAGACGGCCCGCAACGAGAAGATCACCCACGCCTTCGTCGTGCCGACCATGCTCGCGCGAATCGTCGACCAGCTGGCGGGCCAGGCGGACGCGGCGCTCCCGCACCTGCGCGCGCTCTCGTACGGTGGCGGCAAGATGCCGCTCGCGGTGATCGAGCGGGCGATGAAGCTCTTTCCGAAGACTGATTTCACGAACGCCTACGGTCTCACCGAGACGAGCTCGACGATCGCGCTGCTCGCTCCCCAGGACCACCGCGACGCGTTCTCCAGCGCGGATGAAAAGCTGCGCAAGCGGCTCGTCTCCGTCGGCCAGCCGCTCCCGACCGTCGAGCTTCGCATCCTCGACGTGGAGACGGGTCGCGTGCTCGGGCCCGGTGAGCACGGCCAGATCCACGTGCGCGGCGAGCAGGTCTCGGGCGAGTACCGCGGCAAGGGCAGTCAGCTCGATGCGGAGGGCTGGTTCAACACCCGCGACGGCGGCTACCTCGACGACGGCGGCTATCTCTTTCTCGAAGGTCGCA
>JANNQH010000821.1:0-6914 GCA_031400655.1 Deltaproteobacteria bacterium
TGAATCTCCGCCGCCTGCGGGCCGCCGAGCACGGCATCGATCTCGGCCCCCTGGAGGCGAACCGGCTGCCCGCCGCGATGCCGATCCCGCGTATCCAGCTCGCCCCGGACTACATCGTCGCCGATCTCGATCGCCTCGAGCACGGCCTCGCCGATCGCAGCCGGGACGATCGGCTCGTGCTGGTCGGCCGCCGTCAGATGCGGAATATGAACTCCTGGCTCCACAACCTGCCCGCCCTCGCCAAGGGCCCGAACCGCTGCACCTTGATCCTGAACCCCGACGACGCGAAGAAGCGCGGCCTCGAGAGCGGGAAGTACGTGCGGGTCCGGTCACGCGTCGGCGAGATCGAGGTCGAGTGTGTCGTCTCGGACGAAATGATGCCGGGCGTCGTGAGTCTGCCGCACGGCTACGGGCACCAGCTGCAGGGGGTGCGGCTGAGCGTTGCGCAGAAGAAGCAGCCGGGGGCGTGCTCGAACTATCTCACGGACGAGCTCGCCCTCGACGTCCCGTCCGGGACGCATGTCGCGAATGGGATTCCGGTCGAAGTGCGGGCGCTCTGACGTTTTCGGACGAGTTTCATGTCCCAGAGTCGCCCATAGCGCGCTCGACAGTCGCATTCAGGGCCAGACGAGAAGGGAGCGTCACCGGGGAAGGCTTGAAATCGTCCCCGATCGCGTTCCTCGAGAAGGCGATGCCGGACACCACGCCAGCCTGGGATCGAGTCAGCTCGCGGCGACTCGGCCCGCCATTCACGCCCGGCGCGCTCTCGACCATTCATGCCCGCCGCGAGCCACTTCGCTCGCGCTGTCGATCGTGACCCACTGCTCCGTGCCGAGCATCGCCCGCGTGAGATGCGTGGGGTCGAGGTCGTACGTCGGCCGTGCTCGGTGGCGGAGCCTCGTTAGAATGCTCTCAGCGATTCGCGATAGTCCTCTTCCGGCCGCCGAGGTATGCGACCAGCGGAACAGCGAAGAGCAACATCAGCGTGACACGCGGCTCGGGAACGATCTGGAAACCGTTGATGAAGACGTTGTTGTTCGTGTTCGAGGGGAACGTCGAGATCTGGGCATCCGCATGAATCGTTACGTTGCCCGTCAGATTGCTGAAACGAACGTAATCAGAACCCGGTACTGGAGTTTGGCTATTCGTTGTCCCTTGGAGGTAGGTATACGGCGTCCCCGCATTGCTGTCCTGGTAGCCTGGGGCGTCGCCGTTGGGCGAGCGCACGGTGAACGAGGTGCTGCCGGCACCGGTCGTGGCGGTCACTCGCTGGTTGCGGATTTCGGTATCAAGCGTGTAGACGATCAGATCGTACAATGCATGGGGAATCCCTGTGATCGTGATCGTCGGATTCGTCCCGAGCGTTCCGTTGAGAATCCCGTCATTGAGGATCTCGTCGGGGGTCACCGGGTCGGAAGAAAGGTTCGTAACGTATCCGGACTCGTTCGTCGTGAAGCTGAGACTAGCGGTAGTCACCACCCCGCTGTTGTCCTTGAGCACGAGACCACTGCCGCTGACGCCAGGAACGACGTTGTAGTTGCTCTGGGGAATCAGACCGGCCGTCTGACCCGCGGCGAGAGCCACGCCGCCCCCGCCAGTGAATTGCACGCCGATCGGTCCTGCCGCTGCGGGGTTGCCAGTTCCGAACTTCAGGTTGTCGAATCTTCCAAAATTCGACGGGTTGCCGCCCGGCTGGCCCGACAAGACGCGGACCTTTCCGATATTCGCTGACGCAGACGAATACGCGAGCGTTTGGTAGTCCGTTCCGCCACCCGCGGGAGGCTGGGGACCGAGCGTGAAGTTCCAGTTCACCGCGGTGATGAAACCGCCACTCGTATTGTATACCTCGAGCTTCGGGAAGTTCGTCGGAGTCCCGAGGCCCACGGGAACACGGATGATCGCCGCGTCGATGCTCACGAACGATTGGGCCGATGAGAAAGTCGCCTCCACCGCGCCATATCGCGCGTCGAATTCAGGGAATCCTGTGCTGAACACGGAGACAACGTTAGGTAGTGACTGCGCTAGAGAGCTGGAGCGCGCATAAATCGACGCCCCCCCAAGCGGGTTGTTGAAGGTGACACCGAGCGACGAGTAAGCGGTATCGATGGCCGTCCCATCAGCCACAGTATCGAAATTGATGGTGACGCCTTCCACTTCCATCGACGGTGCGAGCACTGCCACGACACAGAGCATCTTGAGCCAACTCATTAGGCGAATCGACATCGCAAGTATCCTCCAGAACGACGATCGTTAGTTCTTGCTCGGACACTTCCGCAGTGGGAAGCCGCAGTATCCCTGGATCCGGAGACACCGAGCGATAGTTGCCTGCCTCTCCGCATAATGAGGCAATCGCATCGCGAGATCAAGGCTATTTGGCTCGGACGACCTGACAGCTCTTCGCCGGACTCGTTGTCGCGGCGACGTCGAGGTGCGAGGTGGGCCGCGGCGGCCCAACGACCCGTGGGTTCAGCGACCGCGCCCGCGGGCGGCCTCCGACACACGGCCCAGGACCTGGGTCAGCACGCGGTAATGCATGTTGCCATAGCGCCACTGGGTCACGATCTTCCCGGTGTGGGCGACTTGAAGTAGTTGTTGCTCATCGCCCAGGAGGTGCCCTCCATCCTGGACTGGAGCCAGCGGTACCGCCTCAAAAGCAGCCGGGCGCGTGCTCGAACTATCTCACGGATGAGGTCGCCCTGGACGTGCCGTCCGGGACGCACGTCGCGAACGGCGTTCCGGTCGAGGTGCGCGCGCTGACGTTTTCGGACGAGTCTTGCCGAGTGGGCCACGTCCGAACGTCGCCCATCGGCCCCCTGGATCCACGGAGATCTTCCGATCGCCGTCGCGTGACGGCCGCAGGGCGATGTCTTAGCGTCGAATCATGGCCCAGGCGATCGGCATCCTCGGGACGGGCAAGATGGGCGCTGCGATGTGGCGTCGACTGCACGCGCAGGGACAGAGCGCGGCGGTGGTCGACGTCCTGCCCGCGGCGACGAAGCCGCTCGCGAGCCTGGGCGCGCAGGTGGCGGCGGATCCGGCTGCGCTGGCGGCGCGGGCCGATGTGGTCGTCGTATCGCTGCCGCGCTCGTCGGACGTCGAGTCGGTCGTGCGAGGACCTAATGGGCTTCTGGCCGGGATCCGGCGCGGGGCGATCGTCGTCGACACGACGAGCGGCGAGCCGAGTGTCAGCGCGGCGCTCGCCGTCGAGATCGCGGCGGCCGGCGGCGCCTACCTCGACGCGGGCGTGAGCGGCGGCGTCGCGGGGGCCGAGGCCGGCACGCTCAAGATCATGGCGGGCGGCGATCCCAATGCATTCGAACGGGTTCGGCCCGTGCTCGATCTGCTCGGCACACGCATCTGGCACTGCGGCCCGGCGGGCACCGGACACGCGATGAAGACGGTGCTCAACCTCGCGGCGCAGACGAAGCTGATGGCGGAGATCGAGTCGCTGGCGCTCGGGGTCAAGGCGGGGCTCGATGCACACCAGGTCGCCGAGGTGCTCGAGCTCGGCGTGTGGAAGCATTTCCTGCTCGGAGAGGGTGGCCGCATCCCGTTCCAATTCGTGCTGGCCCTGGTCGGCAAGGATTTCGATGTCGCCATGCGGCTCGCAGCGGAGCTGGGCGTCCCGGTGCCGGTCACAGGAGCGGCGGTCCAGTCGATGCGGGCGATGCGCGCGGAGGTCGGGGGCGACGCCGATCTGATGGAGTTCGTGGGGGTCGTCGAGCGCTGGAACGGCGTGCACCTCGACGGCAGCGACTAGCGCGACGGGCGGAAAATCCGAAAGCCAGCTGATTCGGCGTCTCGAGCCTGCGGAGGTCATGTCATGAAACAGGGATACCGCGTCGTCGATGCCGACGGCCATGTGATCGAGCCTTCGGACCTGTGGCAACGTTATGTCGACCCGGCCCTGCGCCCCGCGCCCGACGCCATTTGAACCTCGCCTTCAGCGTCGAGACCGACGGCGTCCGCATCAACACGCCGGACCGCTGGGATCCCGAGGCAACGCCCGCGCAGCTCGCGCACCGCGACGCGCGCATCCAGGCGACCTTCGCCGAGATCTACCCCGAGGCCTCGGCGCGGGGCTTCGACGGCGTGGCGCAGCTGAAGGACATGGACGTCGAGGGCGTCGACATGTCCTTCCTGTACCCGTCCTACGGGCTCTTCGTGATCGCGAGCGATGCGATCGATCCGGTCGTCGCCGCGGCGGTGGCGCGCGCGTAAAACGACTGGCTGGCGGATTTCTGCGCGGCGGACTCGACGCGCTCGCGGGGTGTCGGCATGCTGGCGCTGCACGACCCGGCCGCCGCGGCCGTCGAAGCGGCGCGCGTGCACGACGTCCACGGCTTCCGGAGCGTGTTCGTGCGACCGAATCCCATCCTCGGTCGCAACCTCGACGATCCCGCCTACGACCCGCTCTGGCGTGCGCTCTCGGATCGGAGCATGGCCCTCGGCCTCCACGAGGGCGGCATGCCGCCGCTGCCGCAGGCAGGCGCGGATCGTCTCACCAACGCCGAGCAGCGCCACATCTGCTCGCACCCGATGGAGCAGATGGTGGCGGCGGTGAGCCTGATCTACGGCGGTGTGCTCGAGCGCTTCCCCGGGATGACGGTCGCGTTCCTCGAGGCGGGCTGCGGTTGGGTTCCGTTCTGGCTCGAGCGCATGGACGACCACTACGAGAAGGGCCTCGAGCGGGACTTCGGCGCGGCGAAGCTGCTGACGATGCCGCCGAGCGCCTACTTCCGCCGGCAGTGCTTCCTGTCGGCGGACGCCGACGAAGCCATGCTCGCCCAGGTGATCAGCGTGCTCGGCGACGAACGGATCGTCTTCTCGACCGACTATCCCCACCCGGACTCGAAGTATCCGCACGCGGTCGACTCGTTCCTCGCGCTCCCGGGTGTCTCCGACGAGAGCAAGCGCCGCATTCTCTGGGACAATCCACTCTCCCTCTATGGGCTCGATCCGAAAGTGGAGGTTAGTTGATGGCCGGCTCTCTCCACGATCATCCGACGGCGAAGGTCTCGCCCCACCTCGTCGACCTGACCCAGGATGTGCTCTTCGGCGACGTCTGGGAGCGTCCGCAGCTCTCGAAACGTGACCGCAGCATCGCGACCGTCGCCGTGCTCATCTCGAAGTTCCGCACTGACGAGCTGCGCGGCCACATCCTCCGCGCCCTCGACAACGGCGTCACCCAGGAGGAGATCGGCGAGCTGATCTGCCATCTCGCCTTCTACGCCGGCTGGCCCGCGGCGGCGAGCGCCGTCCAGGTCGCCCAGAAGGCCTTCGAGGAGCACGCGGGGCGCGAGTGAGGGCCGTCCGAAGCGCAAGCTCGCGTCTCGCATGACAGGATGGTCGGGAGCGGGGAACAGGGAACGCAGTTTGTCTTTCCTTTCCCCCAGGTCGCAGCGAATCAGGAGGCCCCGTGAGTGATGAGGTCGAATTCGTTCTGCGGACCGCTTTGATCGGGAGCGGCGCCACGCTGGCGATGGATGGCTGGGCGCTCTTGTTGCGCCGGTTTGGAATTCCGTCGCTGAACTTCGCGCTGCTCGGCCGGTGGATCGGTCACCTGCCGCGCGGACGATGGATGCACGAGAGCATCGCCAAGTCGCCTCCGATCCAAGGCGAACGGCTGGTCGGTTGGCTCGCCCATTACAGCATCGGGATCAGCTTCGCAGCGCTCCTGGTATCGACTTTCGGCTTGAAGTGGGCGCGATCGCCGACTCTGGCACCCGCGCTGATCGTCGGGCTCGTGACGGTGCTTGCCCCGCTCTTCGTCCTGCAGCCGGCGATGGGGGCGGGCATCGCGTCGACCCGGACCCCCGCTCCGCTCTTCAACAGCCTGAAGAGCATCGTCACCCACACGGTCTTCGGCCTGGGCATGTACCTGTCGGCGGTCGCGACCGCGGCGCTCCTACCGCCGGCCGGCTGATCACGCGACGATCGTACGGATCCGGTCCCGCGTCGGCGAGGTCGAGTGCGTCGTGTCGGATGGGATGATGCCGGGCGTCGTCAGCCTGCCGCACGGCGACGGGCATCCCCGACAGGGCGTGCGGCCCAGCGTCGCGCAGAAGTGTCAGATCAGCTCGACCACATCTCCCACGCGGAGCTCGCCCGGCTGCGCGACGGTCGCGTAGCTCCCGACGTTCTGGTTCGCTTCGCGCACGACCGTGCGCATGAGGCCCGGATCGCGCGGCACGTCGTCGAAGCCGTGGGTGATCATCACGCAGCGCGGGCACGGATGGCCGACCTCGATCAGCGCGCTCCCAATGCGAAGCTTGCGCCCCTTCCAACCCGCCTCGACGAAGCCCTCAGCCTCGGTCTCGATCACGAGGTTCGGCCGGAACCGACGCACGTCAATGATGGAAGTCGGCGCGATCGCTTGCAGCTGCCGCAGCGTCGCGTCCGTCAGCAGGTGCAGCGGGTGCACGTCGAAGTAGGTCCCCGGCGGCGACTCGTACTGCATGATCTCGGGTGGAAACTGAGAGAAATCCGGCAGCGGCTCGTCGCTGTTGCGGCCGAAGATCGACCGCAGCTCAGTCAGCACGTCCGCATGGTCGGGCGCGCCGCGCTGGTAGTGCGCGAGATCGCTCGCGGGCCGAAGTGGCCAGAGCGTGACCTTGTGGCCGAGCGCCGCGGAGAGCCGGGCAGCGGCATCGGGCGAATCGGCGCGCAGGCACTCGCCGTCGGGCAAGCTGATCTCGGGTGCTGGAATCTTGTCCGCACTCGGCTCGTCGGCATAGCGTGCTTTGCACGTCATCAGGGCTGGGATCTTCTTCGCTCCGCGAATGCCGCCGCGCTCTTCGTCGCGCACGGCCCAGACGCGGTCGCCGAGAATTCCGTTCACGCCGAGGGCCGCGCGCTCCACGCGTTCGCCCTCCATCGATTTGACGGGATGACGCCAGAGCTCAGCGATTCGG
>JANNQH010000822.1:0-1959 GCA_031400655.1 Deltaproteobacteria bacterium
GAGCCGCTGCTCGCGGATTTCGGTGCGATCGTGCACGGCGTCGAGTTTCGCGACCCCGACGCGACGAAGATTCTCGCGGACGCCGTCCACACCTGGGGTGTCGTCTTCTTGCGGGACCAGCGCATGAGCGACGCCGAGCACATCGAATACGCGGGGCGCTTCGGCCCGCTCGGCGTCTATCCGCTCCAGGCTGCGGCGGGCGCCTTCGAGCCCCTCGAGTTCATCACGGACGGCCCCGACGACCCGCCCAAGGCCGACGGTTGGCACACCGACGTGACGTGGATCGAAGCGCCTCCCATCATGGCCATCCTGTCGATGCTCGAGGTGCCGGATCGCGGCGGTGACACGCTGTGGGTCGACACGGCGAAGGCTTACGACACGCTCTCGCCGATGATGCAGGAGATCGTCGGACGCCTCGATGTCTATCACGACATCAGTGAAGCGAATCGACAGATCTTCCTGAACAAGTGGGGCCAGCAAGTCATCGACCGGACCCGGGAGCGCTACGGCATGGGCGCGACGCATCCCCTCGTTCGACGACACCCCGTGACCGGCCGCCTGAGCCTCTTTGTCGCAGGCTATTTCATGAAGCACATCGTCGGCCTCTCCGAGTCCGAGAGCGAGGCGATGCTGGCGTTCCTGATGCGCCATGCGACGGCGCCGGAGCGCGCGCTGCGCTGGCGCTGGCGGGAGCACGACTTAGCGCTCTGGGACGAGCGCCGCACGATGCATCGCGCCCTCGGCGACCACTTCCCGCGCCGACGACGAGTGCGGCGCTGTACCGTGCTCGGCGAGCGGCCGATGGGGGCGGGGGCGTGAATCGAGAGGGGCGCGGACCGGGCCGCTGCGCCGTTCTCTATGCGGGCGGGCAGACGCGGCGTAATGCGCCGCTCCACGAGGCGCTGCTCGACCTCGCGCGCCGCGGCCCCACCGCCGGTCGGCAACGCGTCCGAATGACCTACGTCCCGTTCACGACCAAGGGCGCCGGCACCTACTATCGCCGCTTCGAACGTCGCTACCGCGCCTTCGGCGGAACCGATTTCCGATGCGTGCCGGCCGATCTGCCCGAGCTGGCCCGTCCGGGGCCCGCACGCCGCGGCGCCGCCGAGGCCCTGCTCACGAGCGACATCGTCTACCTGGCCGGCGGCAACACCTTCTACTTCCTGCTTCACCTCAAGCGATCGGGTCTGGCGTCCGTCCTGCAGAGGTTCGCGGCCCGCGGCGGCATTCTCGCCGGCATGTCGGCGGGCGCGCACCTGCTGACGCCCCACATCCAGCTCGCGGGATATCCAAGCTTCGATCGCGACGAGAACGAGGTCCGCCTGCCGCGCCGCGAGCAGGGTGCGCTCGGCCTCGTCGACTTCGAGTTCTTCCCCCACTATCGGCATTCGCCGCGCTACCGGCGCGCGCTCGCGGACTACGCACGCCGGCAGCGGCACGTCCTGTACGCGTGTCGGGACGGCGGCGGGTTGGTCGTCGAGGGCGATCGCGTCACGCCGTACGGCGACGTATGGCGCTTCGATCGAGGCGAGCAGCAGAGGATCAGGATCTAACCGCGGGCCTGGTCGCGCTCCTAACCGCGCTCCTCACTACGAGAGTCGTGCGTCAGCTTCACGAACACGTCGCGCGCTTCCTTGGCCGCGACGTCGCGACCGAACGGCACGTAGTGAAGCGAGTCGGGCGCCTGCGTGCGCACCAGGAAGCCCGCCGTCTCGACCGCGGTGATCTGCGCGCGACTCGGGCGCTCGCCCGTGCGTGCGGCCAAGATCTCGCGCAGCGAGTCCTCGTGATCGGCGTTCATGTGCTCGATCACGAAGCCCGCCCCCTCGCGCCAGCCGTCGCCCTGCGGATCGATCAACAGCGCGCTCGGCTCGTGCCAGCGAATCGCGCCGAAGCCGCCGATCGCGCGCAGCCGCAGGGGGGTGAGCGACCAGAACGCGAAGTCGTGGGCGTCGCCGT
>JANNQH010000823.1:0-1731 GCA_031400655.1 Deltaproteobacteria bacterium
ATAGGCCGCGTGGAGTCCCGCCAGCGGATCGGCACAGGCGCGCGGAGTCAGCGGACCCGCCTTTTCTCCCGCGGACTCGGGATAGGCGGTGAGCCAGGCCAGTCCGCTCACCTGCTCCATCGTCTGTGCGAAGCCGACCCGGTTGCGCCACGGCCCATCGAGTCCGAAGGCGGGCATCCGGACCATCACGAGCCGCGGGTTCGCGGCGGAGAGCTTCTCCCAGTCGAGACCGAAATTATCGAGCACGCGCGGCGAGAAGTTCTCGATCAGGACGTCCGACTTCTGCACGAGCTCGAGCAGCAGCTCGATCCCGCGAGGTCGGGTCAGATCGAGGGTCAGGCTCCGCTTGCCGGTGTTGGCACTGTGAAAGGTCGGACCGAACTCCCACCAGCCTTCGGCGTCCCGGGATTTCTGGGTTCCAAAGCGCATGCCGTCGGGGCGCTGGATCGACTCGACGTGGATCACGTCGGCTCCGAGACAGCTGAGAGCGAAGGTCGCGTAGGGTCCGGCCCAGAAAGCCGTCAGGTCGAGAATGCGCAGTCCTTCGAGCGGTCGCGCGCGTGGCGCATCGGGCGCCGAGGTGTGCGCCCCGTCGGGCGTGGCCTGCGCGCGAGAGTTTCCGGGCGACGCGGTGTCGAGATCGCGGGGGAAGGCGGCGCCGTCGCAACGGGCCTGCACGAGCGTCGTGGCCGGAGCGATGTCGGGCCGCGACCAGGCGGTCGAGGCGCAGGGCACGCGCGGCTGGAGGAATTCGCCGCGGGGATTGCGGACGAAGACGCCGCGTTCGACGAGGTGATCGATCTTCGGGAGCAGCGCGCCGTGGCCGATCGGTGCGGCGGGAACGCGCAGAAGTTCGCTCCGCTCGAGCAGCTCTTCGGTCGTGTGCTGGCGCGTATAGTCGCGCACGCTCGCGCGGATCTCCTCGGCGCGGGCGATGCGCGTCATCATGTGCGCGAGTGTCGGATCTACGGCCCATTCGGGATGTTCGACCAGCAGCGAGAAATCCATCCACTGCTGCGCCGTGAAGATGCAGAAGCCGATCCAGCCATCCGCTGTCGGCTCGATCGACGGAACGTCTTCGCTCGCGGGAAGGGCCCAGACCCGTGAAAAGTGGCCCCAGACGCTGCCGGCATTCGTCAGGGTCGGCAGGATCGCCTCGAGCTTCGACAGCGAGGCGCGCATGCCTAGCCCGTCGCGCCGGGACGCGCGCAGCAACGACGCGACGCCGAGCGCCGCATACGTCCCGGACAGCCACTCGACGACCTCGCCGCCGGACGTGAGCGGCGGAAGCCCCGCGCGTCCGCGTGACGCCGTCGAGCCGCACCACGCCTGCAACGTGAAATCATTCGCCGGTCGATCGGCCCATGAACGATCGGGGCCGAAATTCGAGATCGAGAGCCAGCTCGCGGCCGGGTTGATCCGGGCCAGTGCGCGCTCACCCATTCCTCGCTCGTCGAGGCTCCCTTTATAGGCAAGCGAGACGGGCGGCGAATCGAGCACGACATCGCATTCCCGAAAGAGTCGAAGCAGCGCCGCTCGCCCCGCTTCGCTGTCGAGATCGAGGGCGAGCGCACGCTGATTCGTGCGGAGATATCGAAAGAGAAGTCCATCGCCATCCGCATCGAAGGACGCGTCCGTCGCACCGCGTCGCCGGAGCGGATCGCCCGCGAGCGGCTCGATCGAAACGACATCGGCCCCGGCGTCGGCGAGCAGCTTGGTCGCATAGCCTCC
>JANNQH010000824.1:0-2270 GCA_031400655.1 Deltaproteobacteria bacterium
GGGCCTGCATCGTGGGGATTGGCGAGACGAAGTACGCGCGCGACAAGACCGCGTCCCACACGAATCTCGGCCTCCAGCTCGAGGCCTCGATCAAGGCGATCGCCGATGCGGGGCTCACGCGGCGCGACATCGACGGCGTGATGCCGTTCCAGAATCTCGCGAACGCCGAGGAGATCGTCGCGAATCTCGGCTGCGACAAGGTTCGCTTCGCAGCGACTGTGGCGATGGGCGGCGCGACGCCGGTCGGTTCACTCGCGCTGGCGGCCGACGTCCTTGCGGCGGGGCGCGCCGAGGCGATCCTGATTCCGGCGGGCATTGCCGCGTTCTCGGGGCCGCGGACGCGCGAGCTGGTGCTCGATCCGGCGCGGCTTCCGGGCGGTGTGCACGCCGCCGACTACTACTTTCCGCACGGGTACACGGCGCCGATGCAGTGGTATGCGGTGATGGCGAAGCGGCACATGTACGAGTTCGGGACGACCCGCGAGCAGTTCGGGGCCGTCGCCGTGGCCATGCGCAAGCACGCGCAGCTGAACCCCAATGCGGTCATGCGCGGGCGGCCGATGACGATGGCGGACTACCTCGCCTCGCCGATGTTGGCCGACCCCTACCAGATGCTCGACTGCTGTCTCGAGACCGACGGTGCCGCCGCCTTCGTCGTCACGACCGAGGAGCGGGCGCGGGACCTCGCGAAGCCGATCGTGCGGGTCGAGGGCGCCGGCGCGGCGCAACCGCATCCCGCCGACGAGATCACGAATCGCCGCGACATCTTCCAGACCGGTCTCGGCCGCGCGGCGCCCGAGGCCTTCGGCCGCGCCGGCGTGAATCCCTCCGATCTTGACTTCGCGATGATCTACGACTGCTTCACCTTCGAGCTGATCCACCAGATCGAGGAGCTCGGCCTGTGCAAGCGCGGCGAAGGCGGGCCCTTCGTCGAGGGCGGGCGCATCGAGCTCGGCGGCGAGCTCCCCGTCAATACTCACGGCGGGCTCCTCTCCGAAGCGCACGTCGTCGGCATCAACCACGTGGTCGAGGCGGTGAAGCAGCTGCGCGGCGTGTGCGGCGAGCGCCAGGTCGCGAATGCGGAGCTCGGCGTCGTGACGGGCTGGGGCGATTTCGGGGACGGCAGCATCGCGATTCTTTCGCGCCGTTGAGCCTTCAGCGAACAGGGAACGGCGCGAGCCGTTCCCGATAGAAAGCGAGAGTCATGGCTTCATTGAGCGCGATCGGCGCGGACGAGATCGGGTCTAAGGGCACGGGCGACGAGTTCTACGCCTGGTGCGCGCGGGGCGAGCTGCGCCTGCGGCGCTGCAATGCTTGTCGGGAGTGGTGCCACGTGCCGCGCCTGACCTGTCCGAATTGTGCTGCGACCGATTGGTCGTGGGAGGCGGTGAAGGGAACCGGTCGCGTCTTCACCTGGACGGTCGTCCACCGCGCCATGCACCCCGCCTTCATGGACGCCGTGCCCTACGCCGTCGTCGTGGTCGAGCTCGACGAGGGTCCGCGGATCGTCTCGGGGATCGTCGATTGCCCGCCGGAGGAGCTCGTGATGGACATGCCGGTCGAGGTCGTCTTCGAGCGAAGCGATCGCCTCGGCGAGCGCGTGCTGCCGCGCTTCCGGAGAACGGCTGAGAAGGGGGGTGCGCGATGATGGAGTGTCTACCGAAGACGATCGCCTTCGAGAAACGCGGCCACGTCGCGGTCTTCACGATCGACCGGCCCGAGGCGCTGAACGCCTTCACCCGCGAGATGTTGGTCGGTATGGACGCGGGCTTCGCCGAGTTCCAGGCGGACGCCGATCTCTGGGTCGCGATCCTGACCGGCCGCGGCGAGCGCGCCTTTTGCGCGGGCATGGATCTCAAGGACACGCTGCCCCAGATCACGAGCGGCGACGAGATGGGCTACGAGGACCACACGAAGCGCCCGTTCTCGGACGTCTACAAGCCGATCATCGCCGCGATCAACGGCGCGTGCATCGCGGGCGGCGTCGAGTTCATGCTGGGGACGGACCTGCGCTTCGCCGTCCCTCACGCGACCTTTGCGCTGGCCGAAACGCGCTGGGGCGTGATTCCGACCGGTGGCTCCCATGTGCGGCTTCCGCAGCAGATTCCCTGGGCCGTCGCGATGGAGCTGCTGCTGACGGCCCAGACGATCACGGCTCAGCGCGCCTACGAGGTCGGGCTCGTGAACCGGATCGTCGAGCCGGCCGAGCTGATGCCCGCCGCCTACGAGCTCGCGGAGAAGATCTGCAAGAACGGGCCGCTCGCGGTGCG
>JANNQH010000825.1:0-6031 GCA_031400655.1 Deltaproteobacteria bacterium
AGAAGGTCATGAAGAAGCCCGACTTGCCGTGGGCCTCCTCGGCGTAGGCAGCCATGCCGCCGGATCGGGATTGCAGAACGCCCGCCTGGGCGAACCCGTACGCGATCGCCATCGAGCCCACTGCCGTCACGATCCACGACAGGAGCGAGATCCCACCGACCTGGGCCATGTTCGCAGGCAACATGATGATCCCCGAGCCCATCATGTTCACCGCCGTGAGGACGGTCAGCTGCATCACGCTCATCTTCTTCTTCGTCTCTGCCATGTGATCTCCCTTCTCGATCGCTACCGAACGCACAGGACGTGATACTTCCCGTCCACGATCTCGGCGCCCTCCGTGACGTGCTCGAAGCCCGGGAATCGCTCATCCCAGGATTGGAGGCCTCGCAGGAATCCGATCCAGGGGCTGTCCTCACCACCGAAATTCTCGCCCGACATCAGCATCGGGATGCCCGGCGGATAGGGCATGACGGCGTTGGCCGCGATGCGGCCCGCGAGTCGATCGACCGGGACCGACTCGACTTCGTCGGAGACGATCCGCTGATAGGCCTCGCGCGGCGTGATCTCGGCCACCGGCAGCGTCTCATAGGCTCGATTGAGCAGATCGCCGGGCCCGAACTCCTTCAGGTAGGCGAACATCTCGTCGCCGAGGTCGCGCAGACCGAGGTTCCCGTAGCGTTCGCGATGCCCGGCCGCGAGTTCGGGCAGGACCTGGGACACGCGATCGTTCGCGTCGTAGTGGCGCTTGAAGGCCAGCAGCTTCGTGACGAGCGTTCCCCACTTCCCCTTCGTAATGCCGATCGAGAAGAGGAACATGACCTGGAAGTCCGTCACGCGCGTCGGGACGATGCCAAAGCGCATGAAGAAGGCGTTGACGAGCGCTGCGGGAACGCCGGTCTCGAGCAGCTCGCCGTCGTCGCCCATTCCCGGAGTCAGGAGGCTGACCTTGATCGGGTCGAGCATGCACCAGTTCGGCGCGATGTCATCGAAGCCGTGCCAGCGGTCTCCGGGCTTCATGATCCACGCGTCCTGCGTTGAGCAGAGAAGTTCGGAGGGTGCGTCCTCGAAGGCGACCCTCTTTCCCGACTTCGGGTCTGTGACGTGATCGACGTTCCAGGGCTGAAAGAACCATTCGCCCTTCTCGGCGAAGGTCCTCCGGATGCGACCGACGGTCTGCCGGAAATCGACCGCCTCCTGGATCACCTCCTGGGTCAGCGACTGGCCGCCACCCCCGTCCATCATGGCGGCGGCGATGTCGTTCGAGGCGACGATCGCGTAGAGCGGCGAGGTCGTCGTGTGCATCATGTAGGCCTGATTGAATTGGTGGTGGTCGATTGCGCCTCGACCGTCCCGGACGTGGATGAACGAGGACTGGGACAGCGCCGCGAGCAGCTTGTGGGTCGAGTGGGTCGCGAAGACGGTCGGCCCCTCGTGGTCGGCCGGATCGCCGCGCATCGCGAAATGATCTGCGTACATGGGGTTGAAGCGCGCGTATCCGTACCAGGCCTCGTCGAAGTGGATGCGGTCGCAGCTCTGCGCGAGGAGATCCTGGACCTTCACGGCGTCGTAGCAGAGTCCGTCGTAGGTGCAGTTGGTGACGACGGAGTAGACGGGCTTCTGGTCGGCGGCGGCGCGGGTGAGCGGGCTCGCCTTCGCCTTCTTCCGGAGCGTCGCAGGCTCCATTTCGGATGGCGGAATCGGGCCGATGATCCCGAAGCGATTTCGCGTCGGCAGCAGATAGACCGGCAGCGCGCCCGTCAACATCAGGCCCTGCTCGATCGACTTGTGGCAATTGCGATCGAGCACGACGAGATCGCCGTCGCGCATGCAGGCCTGCATGATGCTGCGATTGGATCCGGAGGTGCCGACCACGCCGGAATAGCTGCGATGGGCGCCGAAGACCCGTGCTGCGTAGGCCTCGCTCGCGGCGACCGGCCCCGTATGGTCGAGCAGCGAGCCGAGCTGGCCGCGCTCGATCCCCATGTCGCTGCGGAAGAGATTCTCGCCGTAGAAATCGAAGAAGGCACGGCCGACGGGGAGCTTGGTGAACGCGACACCGCCCTGGTGGCCCGGGGCGGACCATGAATGCTCCCGGACCCGGGAGTATTCGGCGAGCGCGCGCGCGTAGGGCGGAAGAAGTGTCGCGCGGTAGCGGTCGATCGCGGCGATCACCCGTCCGGCGACGAAATCGGCCGTGTCCTCGAGCAGCCAGACGAACTCGTCGACCATCTCGGCGACTTCGATCGTGATGCCCCGCGACACACCCTCCCGGTCGGCCAGCAGGAACACGGGCACGCCGCCGTGGCGCTCGCGCAGCTTGTAGAGAAGGCTCGCGACCTGGGCGTGGGAGCCTGCATCGTTGGGGCCGAGATCCCAGTCGAGGAGGACAGCCTGAATGGAAGCGTCGGCGATCACGATCGCTCGCGCGTCCTCGTAGGCGAAGGCTCGAACGACGTCGACGTCGCGGCGCTCGAGCGCGTGGGCCAGGCCTTCGACGGCGCGCCCGATCGCGGTCTCGGGATGCGAGAAGCCCTCGTCGACGATCAGGGCACGCGGCTGAAAGGCTCGATGGCTACCGCCGATCATCCAGTCACTCCTTGAGTGGCGACTCCAGCTACTCGTCCCATCTTACGGGTCACCCCGACCCGACCCGAGGGCGCTCGACCCGGGCTCAGCGCTTCAGGCAGTAGAGCACATAGTGCCGGCGACCGTCCTCGTCGTGCTTGATCTCCACGCCATGCGTATCGTGCTCGAATCCCGGGAAGCGCCGGTCGAACTCCTCGAGCCCGAGCAGGTAGTCGCCGACGGCTCGCGTGTCTTTGCCGAATCGCTCGCCCGGCATCAGGATCGGGATGCCGGGCGGATAGGGGACGATCTGCACCGCGAGCGTGCGACCCTCGAGCTCCGAGGCGCGCACGTGCTCGACGTCGCCGCGTACCAGCCTCGCGAAGGTCTCCCGCGGAGAGAGGACCGGCTCCGGGAGATCGCTGAACGCTTTGTCGAGATTGGGAAGGATCTTGAGCTCTCGATAGGCGGCGTGCATCTCGTCGGCCAGGTCGCGGAGCCCGAGCTTGCCGTACCGATTCGGGTAGGACGTCGCGAGCTCCGGCAGGATCGACTCGAGCCGCTCGTTGGCGTCGAAGGCCTCCTTGAAGGCCATCAGACCGGCGACGAGTGAGCCCCATTTCCCCTTCGTGATCCCGACGGAGAAGAGCGTGAGGATCGAGTACGGCTCGGTCTTCTCGACCACGATGCCGCGCGTGCCGAGGAAGCGGGTCACGATCTTCGCCGGGATGCCCCACTTCTCGAGCTTGCCGTCGCGACCCACGCCGGGAGTCAGGATCGTGACCTTGATCGGGTCGAGCATGCAGTAACGAGGGCCGAGGTCGCCGAACCCGTGCCAGTCGTCTCCCGGACTCAGGACCCAAGCGTCGCTCGAGCTGACGAGCACCTCCGTATCGACGTCGAGGAAGTCCTTCTTTCCGACCCGATCGGGCTGCCAGGGCGCGAACCACCAGTCGCCCTTCTTGCGTTTGGCGAGATCGCGGCCCACCCGGACCATCGCCTTCCGGAAGTCGATCGCCTCGCGAATCGACTCGTCGGTCAGCGCCGGCCCCGCGTCGTCCATCATTTTCGAGGACACGTCCGTCGAGGCGATCAGGCTGTACTGCGGCGAGGTCGACGTGTACATCATGAACGACTCGTTGAAGAGCGCCGGCTCGACGGGGATGCGCCCGGACCGGATGTGGATCATCGAGGCCTGGGAGAGCGCCGCGAGCAGCTTGTGGGTCGAGTGGGTCGCGGTGACGGTGGCATCGTCCTTCGAACGCTCGCCGCGGTGCATGCCATAGCGCCCCTCGTAGAGGGCATTGAAACGGGCGTAGGCGTACCAGGCCTCGTCGTAGTGGATGCGATCGACGCTCTTCGAGAGCAAGCGGGTCGTGTGCTCGACGTCGTAGCAGAGACCGTCGTAGGTCGAGTTGGTCAGCGCCGCGATCACCGGCTTGCGCTTCGCGTCTTTCACGAGCGGGCTCTCGGCGAGCTTCTTCTTGATCATGGCGGGCTCGAGCTCGGTCGCCGGAACGGGACCGATCACACCGCGCGGGTTTCGGCGGGGGCGCAGGTAGACCGGGATCGCCCCGCTGACGTTCAGCGCATAGTTGAGAGATTTGTGGCAATTGCGATCGACCAGCGCGATGTCTCCGTCGGCGACGGCGGAGCGCAGGATGATCTGGTTGGATGCCGAGCTTCCGCCGATCACGAAGTAGGTGTGGTCGGCGCCGAAGACCCGCGCGGCGTAGCGCTCGGCGTCGGCGACGGGCCCAGCATGGTCGTTCAGCGATCCGAGCTCGCCGACCGAGACCGACAGATCGGAGCGCAACATCTGCTCGCCGTAGAAGCCGATGAAGGCGCGGCCGACGGCCGTCTTCATGAAGGCGGTCCCACCCGTATGGCCCGGCGTGTGCCAGGAGTAGGCGTGGGTGTCGGCGAAGTTGACGAGCGCGCCGAAGAAGGGAGGCAGCACAGTGTCGAGGTAACGCTTCGCGGCGGCGTCGATCCGACCCGCGATGAAGGCCGCACTGTCCTCGGGCACCCAGATGAAGCCGTCGACCTCCTCGATGACCTCGAGCGGAATGGAGTGCGATACGCCGCGGCCCGACCCCAACAGGACCGGAAGACCCTTCGCCCTCTGGCGGAGGCTCGTCAGGATCCTCTTCGACTGCGCGAGCGCCGCTTCGCTCGCCGAGGCGAGGGGCCAGCCGAGAATGACGCAGCAGAGCCCGGGATGGGCGCTGACGGAAGCCTCCGCATCGTCGAGAGAGTGCGCGACGACGACGGGGCGCCCGAGCGACTCCAGCTCATGAATGATCTCGCGAACACTCCGCGCAATGGCGGAGTCCTCGTCGACCCGTCCCGCGATGATCAGGACCGGAAAATCAGAGGCCAGGGAATCGGGCATCGAGGTCTGGCGGGGGGACAATGGGGGGGCTCCTTCCTATCGAAATCGGTCAGAATCGGTCAGAATCGAATGCTGGTGTTGAGCATGAACTGGGTCCAGACCTCGTCGTTGCCGAAGAAATCCTGCGCGCCGTTCTGCGGGATCAGCACCGCCGCCACTGTCGACACCGAGAGGTACTCGTTCACCGCAAAATCGGCGATGAAGTCGACCTCGTGGGCCAGGTCCTTGTCGTTGATCGCGATGACACGGGGATCGATCGGCCGACCGCCAGGACCGGTCACCTCACCCTGTTTCTCGTTCAAGCGCAGGTAGATATAGAAGAGATTCAACGTGATCGACTCGATCGGATTGGTACGGAGGCGGACGATGTTGGCGTTGATGTTGCTATTTCCAGTCACCCACTCGCCCGCGATCTCGCCGATGTACCATTGATTCCAGTCATTGAAGTTGTAGTAGAGCGGATCGAAGCGGTTGTCGTTGTCCCCCGACTGGTCGTCTCCCGTGAAGTAGGCGAAGCGGTAGCTGATGTAGGGGGACCACGGCGTTTCGTTGGCCGCGAAGTCGTATTCCACGCTCCCCGAGACCGCCCAGGATTCGTTCAACCAGCGGTTCTTCTGCTTCACGAACTCGCCATTGAATCCGAGGCCAGAGACCGAGGAGAACGGGATCGTGTCCGCGCGGAGATTGATCACGTTGAGCCCGTCCCGCCGCGGGTTGTCCGACTTGAACAGATTCCAGTAGCCGAACCCGAGCTTCATGCGCTCCATGTCGAGGAGCTTGCCGAAGTCGTAGTCGACGTTCGCGCCGGCGGTGTCCGTGTGATCGCCGCCGCGGTCGTCGGAGCGAAGGTAGACGACCTCTCCGCTGAACTCGCCCGTCTTGAGGCGCGCGATCCCGGCGAGCTCATAGGCCTGGCGCAATCCGAGCCAGTAACCGCCGCGATTGCCGCCGTCGGAGCCACCATTACCGAAGATGAATTGGGTTCCGACCTTGTAGGGCTGAGAGCCCACCGAGAGCTCGATGGCGTCCTTGCCGAGGCTCGGCACGAGATTGCCGGAGGTCCACCGCACA
>JANNQH010000826.1:0-12587 GCA_031400655.1 Deltaproteobacteria bacterium
AGAAGTTCAGCTGCGTGTCGTAGGGCAGGGCGACACCCGAGGTCTCGATCACGAAGCGGTCCGGGTCGAGCTCGCGCTGGAGCCGGGCGAGGGTGTCGACCAGATCGTCGGAGAGCTCACAGCAGACGCAGCCCCCTTCGAGCTCGACGTAGGCCTGACCACCGGCGCCGAGCAGGGCGCGGTCGATCCCGAGCTCGCCCAGCTCGTTCGAGATGAGGGCGATGCGGAGTCCCTGGCGCCGGGCGTCGGCGAGCAGCCGTCGAACGACCGTCGTCTTGCCCGATCCGAGAAAGCCCGAGAGCACGAGCACCGGCACGCGACGCGGGGAAGCGGGGGCATGACTCGGGTGGGCGGGGGACGGAGTGGGCGATGTGGGCTGCGAGGAGGACACGCGGGTCACGGTAGTCCATCGCATCCCGGTTCCGGCGCACATGTCGGCTCGCCCGCTTTCGATCGGCGACTCGCGTGGACCACGTTCTGCCAGGACCCGGGCGGGCTATCGTCCTCCCGGGTTCGTCCGACGCGAGCGAGGAGTGGGCGTGGCGGAGCGTGATTTTGATTTGTTCGTGATCGGTGCGGGCTCGGGGGGCGTGCGCGCTTCGCGGTTCTCGGCGGCGCGCGGGGCCCGGGTGGCGGTCGCGGAGGAAGGGGCGCTCGGCGGGACCTGCGTCAACGTGGGCTGTGTGCCGAAGAAGCTCTTCGTCTACGCCTCGCATTTTCGCGACGAGATGAGCGAAGCGGCGGCGGGCTACGGCTGGACGGTGGGCCAGCTCGGGTTCGATTGGCCCACGCTGCGCGACAACAAGACGCGCGAGATCGAGCGGCTGAACGGGATCTACGCGGGCCTCCTGCGCGATGCGGGGGTGCGCCATGTCCAGGGCCGCGCGCGCATCGTCGGCCCGCATGCGGTCGAGGTCGCTGGCGAACGCTATTCGGCGGAACACATCCTGGTCGCGACCGGCGGTTGGCCGACGCGGCCGGACGTCCCGGGGGCCGAGCTCGGTGTCACGTCGAACGAAGTCTTCTACCTCGACACGCTTCCACGTCGCGCGATCATCGTGGGCGGCGGCTACATCGCCGTCGAGTTCGCGGGCATCTTTCACGGCCTCGGCGTCGACGTGACCCAGCTCCACCGCGGGCCGCTCTTTTTGCGCGGCTTCGACGACGATGTGCGGCGCCACCTGGCCGAGCAGATGCAGGGCCGCGGCATCGACCTGCGCTTCGATTCGAACGTGACCGCGCTGGCCAAGGCCCGCTCGGGGCTGCGCGCAACGCTCAGCGACGGGAGCCAGCTCGAGTGCGATCTCGTGCTCTTCGCGACCGGTCGCCATCCGAACTCGGCCGACCTCGGGCTCGAGGAGGTCGGCGTCGAGCTGGGACCGGACGGCGCGATCCGCGTCGATCCCTATTCCCGGACCAGCGTTCCCAGCATCTGGGCGATCGGGGATGTCACCAACCGCCTGAACCTCACGCCGGTCGCGATCCACGAGGGCGTGTGTCTCTCCGAGACGTTATTCGGCAAGGCGCCGCGCTCGCCCGACCACAGCGACGTCCCGGCGGCCGTCTTCTCGCAGCCCCCGGTCGGGACCGTCGGCCTCACGGAAGCCGCGGCGCGCCAGCAATACGGCGAGATCGACGTCTACCGGACCACTTTTCGGGCCCTCAAGCATACGTTGACCCATGGCCACGAGCGCACGCTCATGAAGCTGATCGTCGATCGCAAGAGCGATCGCGTGCTGGGGCTCCACATGGTTGGGGCGGAGGCAGGCGAGATCGTTCAGGGCTTCGCGGTGGCCATCAAGGCAGGGGCGACGAAGGCCGATTTCGACGCGACGCTCGGCATCCATCCGACGGCGGCCGAAGAATTCGTCACGCTGAGGACGCCGGTCGCCGGCTGAAGGACATCGTCATCCTTCGCGTCGCCCCGTCCGGTTCAATGACTCTTCGGAGAGCCCGAGCTACCACCATGCAAACCGACTCCCGCACCGCGCGGACCCCGCTCGGGCTGATCGCGACGCTCGCGCTGGCGGCGCTCTCGGCCGGCCTGCCATCGATCGCGACGGGCGAGGACAGTGAGCCGCAGTCCGCGGCACCCGAGGTGGAGTCGGTCTATGACCCCTACCGCGGGATGGACAGGGACGGCCGCATCCCCGAGGTCGAAAAGGCGAAATACGTCGATCACCCGGAGCGCTGGCGCTACATCCCGGAAGGCCGCATCAAGCCGGGCAACGTCTTCAATCGCTTTCTCGTCTCGAGCTTCGCGCTCCCGATCGTCTTCCAAAACGCCGACGTGGGCACGGGCCTCGGGATCGCGCTGACCGACATCGATTTCCGCCAGCAGCGCCGCCGCGAGTTCCTGGGCGGCTTCTTCTCGTACACGACCGAGGGCCAGCAGAGCTATGTGCTGCGGTGGCGGCGCTGGCTGAAGCACATCGACGTGCCGGAGGGCGGGGTGCTCCAGGAGGAGCGAAGCTTTCTCTCGGTGGGCGGCGGTTACCGCAAGACGCTGACCCGGCGCTTTTTCGGGATCGGCCCGACGACGAACGAAGACGACGAGTCGAGCTATACCGACGAGGTCGGCTTCGTCGATCTCGGCCTCGCGCATTCGCTGCCCGGCCGGTTCGACGACTTCGTCTGGGAGCTTGGAATTCGCGGCGAAGGGCATTGGCTCGATCGCGGCCGCGTGGGCGGCCACCCCTCGATGGACAGCCCGGACAACGACCCGAGCTTCGCCTTCCTGTTCGGCGAAGCCGAGGAGGTGGCGCTCGGCTGGCTCGCGGCGGGCCTGCGTTACGACACACGCGACAGCCAGCGCAATCCCTATCGCGGCACGGCCATCGGAGGCGCCATCGACGCCGCCCTCGCGCAGACCGACGGTGAAGTCGGCGCGACCTATTTCATCTTTGCGGATCAGATCTTCCCGATCTGGCCGCTCTTCCACGACGGCGGCTCGCAGGACGAGGAGAACCCGCCGACCGATACGCTGGCCTTCCATTTCGAATCTCGTCTTTCGTCGGGGGATCTGCCGTTCTTCGCGCGCCCGTCGCTCGGCGGCGCGGAGATCCAGCGCGGGTACATCGAGGGCCGCTGGCGGGACGACGCGGTCTGGAGCGCGGCGACCGAGTACCGCTTCTGGCTCCTGCCCCGAGGCTTCACGGTCTGGCGCCACATCCGCGTCGAGCGCGTTGGCGCGGCCGTGTTCTATGAAGTCGGTGGCGTCGGCGCAAACGGCTCGGCCCTCTTTCACGAGAGCCTGATCCAGAGCTACGGCGTGAGCGGTCGCATTGCCGTCGAGCGCGCCGCCCTGTTTCGCGCCGATTTCGGGTTCTCGAAAGAGGGATTCAATTTCTCTGCGGGCTTCGGCCTGTCTTTTTGAGCTGGGCATTCATGGGGCGGAGTCGAGCATGACGCGAGCCGATCTGATCGCTCTGCTCCGACGTTATGCCGATCGTCATCCCGAGGAGCATGCGACGACGCGTCGGATCCTCGAATTGCTCGAGAGCGAGCTGCGCTGCTTCGAACGCGACTGCTTCCCAGGTCATATCACCGCCTCGGCCTGGATCGTCTCGCGCGAATCGCGCAAAGTGCTCCTCACCCACCACCGCAAGCTCGACCGCTGGCTCCAGCTGGGCGGACATACCGACGGCGAGTCCGACGTCCTCGCGTCGGCCCTGCGCGAGGCGAGGGAAGAATCGGGCATCAGCGAGCTCGTCGCGATTCCGGGCGGCGGCGAGCCCTGGATCCTCGATGTCGACGTCCACGAGATTCCCGCGCGCAAGCCAGAGCCCGCCCACCAGCATCACGATATCCGCTTCCTGCTCGAGACCTCCGAGCACGCCCCGCTCGCGCGCCAACGCGCGGAGTCGAAGGCGCTGCGCTGGTTTCCTGCGGCGGGCATCGAGGCCCGGTTCTCCGAGGAGAGCCTCGCCCGCATGGCCCGCAAGGCTGCCCTCTGGCTCTCCTACACGCCCTCCGGCCCCGGCTGATCCGCCCTGAACGCGCTTGCGTCCCTGCCTCAATCTCCCGAGGGGAGGAGGTAAATTCTCCCGACTTGTCCGGCGTTTTTCGCAGCCGGGCGCACTTTGCGGTGCCGCGCGGGTGTGATCTGGATCGCCCTCGACGACAGGGGCACGCCAGGTCCCACGCGGCCAGCGAGAACCGCGGCGTGGTATTTGCACTCCAATACGATGAGAGATGGACTCACCCGGAGGGGCGGAGGTTCGGAGATGGAGCGCTACGAGGTTCGTCAGGCTGTGCAGTCTGCGGTTCCCGCCTGGAGCGGGATCGACGCGGAGCTGCGATTTGCCTCGGCCAGTCTCGCCACCGCGACCCTCGTCGTGCTCCTCCTTTGCGCGACGCGGGAGGGCTTCGCCCAGACCGGCGCCGCGAGAGATCGGGTGCGCGAGGATGCCCCGACCACCCTCGCTTCGACTTCCTCGGGCGGCGTCCCGGCGTCGGCCCCCACGCTGCCTGCCGCCTCTGTGACGAGGCCGCAGCGATTGCGTGAGCTCGACGCCCTGCTCGCGGTCCGCAGTAGCTCCGCGCCGATTACGGCTCGCCAGACGGACGAGGCGATTGCGGCGGCCGCCGCCCGTGGTCTCGCGAAGGAGCTCGAAAAGCCGCAGCCTTTCCGGAAGAAGAACATTGATCTCTTCCACACCCAGCGTGCGGTCCAGCTGGGCAACCAGGAAATGCTGCTGCGCCTGCGCCTGCGCGCGAAGACGCGCAACGCGATGTCGGTCGAGCTGCGCTTCTAGCCGGCCACGGGCGGCTATGCTCCCGCGTCATGCAAGACCTGGTCGCGGATCTCCTCCAGTTCATCGATCGCTCGCCCACGCCCTATCACGCGGTCGCGACCGCCGTTTCGCTGCTCGAGGAAGCAGGCTACACGGCGCTCGAGGAAGCAGAGGTCTGGTCCGTTTCACCGGGTGATCTGCGTTATGTCGTGCGCGCCGGCGGCAGCCTCGCGGCCTTCGAGATCGGGAGCCGACCGCCCGCGGAGGCAGGCTTCCGGATCGTCGGGGCCCACACCGATTCGCCGAATCTGCGCTTGAAACCGATCGCCGACGTGCGCGCTCACGGCTATGCCCAACTCGCGGTCGAGCCCTACGGCGGCGTGCTGCTCCACACCTGGCTCGACCGCGATCTCTCGCTCGCGGGTCGTGTCGTGGTGCGTGATGGCGCCGATCTCCATACTGAGCTCGTCGACTTCGAACGCCCTCTCCTGCGCGTGCCGAGCCTCGCGATCCACCTGAACCGCGAGCTCAATCAGGAAGGACTGAAGCTCAACGCCCAACAGAATCTCGTCCCGGTTGTCGGGCTGTCGGACCGGACGAATCTCGCGTCGCTGCTCGGCAAGGCCCTGGCGGCCCGTCGCGGCAAGAAGCAGAAGGTGGGCGAGATCCTCTCCTACGACCTGATGGCCTACGACACACAGCCCGCGGCCCGCGCCGGGGCCGAAGGGGAATTCGTCCTCTCGTCGCGCCTCGACAATCTCGCTTCGTGTCACGCGGGCCTGCGCGCGCTGCTGGCCGCCGGCAGCGCAGCTCGAACGCCGGCCACCCGGGCCATCGTCTTCTACGACCACGAAGAGGTCGGAAGCCGGAGTCAGGCGGGAGCGGCCGGGACCTTCCTCGCGGACGTCCTTGCGCGGTTGGCGATCGCCTTCGAGGCAGCGGGCAAGAAATCGACGAGCACTGCACAGTCGATCGAGCGGGCCGCCGCGCGCTCGTGGCTCGTCTCGGCAGACATGGCCCACGCCGTTCATCCGAACTATGCGGACCGCCACGAGCCGGGCCATTGCCCGGTGCTCGGGCGCGGGCCGGTGATCAAGCGCAATGTGAACCAGTCTTATGCTACGGATGCGGAGAGCGCGGGTCTCTTCACGGCGCTCTGCGCCGCAGCGGGCGTCACGCCGCAACATTTCGTTGCCCGCAGCGATCTCGGCTGCGGCTCGACGATCGGCCCGATCAGCGCCGCCCGCGTCGGCATTCGCACGGTCGATGTCGGCAATCCGATGCTCTCGATGCACTCGTGCCGGGAGATGGCGGGGGCCGCCGACGTGGCGCCGATGATCGACGTCCTGAAGGCGTTCTTCGCCAGCGATTCGCCCGCCTGATCCACCCGCCCGGCTCGTGCGCCCTCGTGCGTGATCTTTTGTGATCTTTTGTGCTCTTTTGTGTTAGGCGCCGAGGATCGCCTTGCCGATCACCTTGAGCTCGAGGATCGGCTTGACGCCCTCGAAGATCGGGAGCACGGTCGCGTCGACCACGTAGCGACTGATCGGATACTCCTCCGCATAGCCCCAACCCCCGTGCATCAGCTGTCCGGCCTGGGTCGCCGAGACGGCGACGTCGCAGGCGAGCAGCTTCGCCTGGGCGGCCAGCGGTGCGGCGGCGCGCTCGTCCTCGTCGAAGGCGCGGGCTCCGGCGTAGGTGATCGCCCGGGCACCGGCGATCTGGGCCGCCATCCGGCCGAGCGTGTACTGCGTCAGCTGGAACTCGGAGATCGGCTGCTCGAACTGCTTTCGATCGACGACATAACGAGCCGTCTCTTCGAGCGCCGCCTGGGCGAGGCCGCAACCGCGTCCGCCGGTCTGGAGTCGGCCCGCGGCAAAGCCCGCCATCTGGAGATAGAAGCCGCGGCCGATGCCTTTGTCTTCCCCGACGAGGTGATCGGCGGGGACGAACCAGTTCTCGAAGTTGAGCGTATAGGAGTGCATGCCGCGGTAGCCCGGGGTCGCGTCGGCCTTGCCGACGAGGCGGCCGCCGCCCGGTTGGCTGAACGCGAAGGCGTGATCCCGGGTCGCAGGCTTCGGCACGACGAAGAGCGAGAGACCCTTCGCGCCCTTCGAGACATCGGGATCGGTGCGCAGCAAGACCGCGAGCACGTTGGCGCGGCCGGCGAAAGTGCACCACGCTTTTGGCCCATCGATCTGCCATCCGTCGACGCCCCCGACGGTTGCCCGCGTCGCTCGACATTTCACGCTCGCGACGTCGGAGCCGATGTCGGGCTCGGTCACCGAAATCCCCGCCATGACTTCGCCCGAGGCGAGCTTCGGTAGCCAGTACTGCTTCTGGGCCTCGGTTCCGCCGCCCATCAGCGCCTTCGTCAGGATCTCGGGCCGCGTGATCAGCGAGCCCGCGGCCGCGAGCGAGGCGCGCGAGAGCTCCTCGGTCGTCAGGATCATGGCGAGATTGCCCATTTCGACGCCGCCGTAGGCCTCGGGGATCGAGAGTCCGAAGAAGCCGAGCTCGGCCATCTTCTCGATGAAGGATTCGGGAATCGTCTCGTCGCTGCGGTGGATGTGTTCTGCGTGGGGCGCGATCTCTTCGCTCGCAAACTGGCGCACCTGATCGCGCACCTGCTCATGGGTCTCGTCGAGGGCCCAGTCGTTCGCGCCGCGGGTCGCGGCGACGTTTGCGCCGAGCGCCCGCAGCAGCGCTTCCGAGGTCGTCCGCCGCAGCGCGCCGCGCACGCTGGCGGGAAAGTTTTGCTCGATCGCCGCGTCGCCGATCCCGAGATCGTCGGCCGCGCCGGAGAGCCGGAACCAGAGGTTGTTCATGAGCTCGCCCACAGCGGCGATGGCCGTCTGCTCGCGAGTCGCCGTGGCCTTGCCCTCGGCGCGCCAGCGCTCGAGCTCCGCCAGGACCTCGTGGGCGGCGACCGCCTCCGTCGCGGCATAGGCGACGCGCTCGGTGATCACCTGGTGGTCGTCGATCGAAGCCCCGCCTTGGGTCAGGTGCTTCGCGGCGTCGACGGACTCGGCGAGCAGCCTCGATCCGGCTTCGAGTACGAGGCGGGCGTCGTCGAGACGGACAGTCATGGTCGGTCTACTCCTCATCGGCATTGGCCGGCAGGGCTTCGGGCGGCCGGACCCTAGCGCGCGGCGCGCCTCAGAACAGGCGCCCGATCTCCGCGACGATGGCGGGATTGCCGAATACGAGGTCGAGCTTCTGGCCCGCTTCCCGTTCGCGCACCCAGCAGACGCCGCCGGCTTCGTGGGCGAGGATCCGGGTCGCCGCCGCGTCCCAGGGATTGAGATCGCAGTCGACCATCGCATCGGCGGCGCCCGACAGCACGAGCAGGTGGCCGAACGCGTCCGTATAGCCGCGCAGCTTGGGGATCGCCTGCGCCATACCCTCGTGCAGGCTCCGCAGGCCGGCGCGATCGAAGCAGAAAAGATCGCCGTGACACACGAGCGCGTCGTCGAGCCGCGCGACAGACGAGACCGCGAGCCGCTCGTCTCCGCGAAAGACGCCGCCCCCCGTGTAGCCACCGATGCGATCGCCGACCGCCGGCAGGTCGATCATGCCGACCACCGGCTCGTCGTCGACCAGCAGGGCCACGATCGTCGTGAAGAGCGGGATGCCGCGGGTGAACGCGATCGTTCCGTCGATCGGATCGACGACCCAGCGCCGGCGCGATCTGCTCGAGGTCGCCCCGAACTCCTCGCCGAGGATCGCGTCGTCGGGGAATGCCTCGCCGATCACGCGGCGAATCGCGCGCTCGGCCTCGCGGTCGGCCACGGTGACGGGCGAGCCGTCTTGTTTGGTTTCGACGGCGGTCTTGCGATAGCGCGGCAGGATCTCGGCGCGCGCCGCATCGCAGGCGCGGGCGGCCACGGCGAGCGCGCTGCGCAGCGCACGCTCGTCGAGCGGGGCTGGACGCGGGGTGGCGAGGCGAAATCCCGGGGGCAGGGGACTCATCGTCATGTCTCGCTCGGGGTCACGGGCGTCGGGTGGGAGAGCGGGGCGAGCTTCCGCAGGCGTTCGAAGGGGTAGATTCCGGTGTTATGGCCGTCGCTCCAGTCGATCTGGATCGCATAGCGCCCGACCGCTTGGATGGCGACCGGCGCGATGTCCTGCGGCACGCGGTCCTTCGCGAGGCGCACCTCTCCGCTCCATTCGTCGACGCATTCGGCGCAGGCACAGGCGAGCCGCAGGTCCCGCACGTCGAGCAGCGATCTCGCGCCGTCGGCCCACTCGATCACGAGGGTGCGGGCGTCGTGCTGCGCGATGCGGGTGGGGGTGTGCTCAGGGGAGGTCGACATGATCCGTCGAGGATAGCTCGCGAGGAACGAGTTCTTCCGGGATCTCGAGGCTGATTTTCGGGCGCCGCACACTCCATTCGAGGCTAGAGTTGTGCACTATGACGACCAACGAAGACACGATTGCGATTCTGGGTGGAACGGGAGATCAGGGACTTGGGCTTGCACTGCGCTTTTGCCGGTCGGGCCGACGGGTCCTGATCGGTTCGCGCAAGGCGGAACGCGCCGTCGAAGCGGCGGTGCAGGTGCGGAGCCAGGTGCCCGCTGCGCAGGTGGAGGGCTTCTCAAACGAGGAGGCTACGGCGGGGGCGGAGATCGTGATCCTGTCCGTGCCCTTCGAGCACACCGCGAGCACCCTGAAGTCGATCAAGGATTCGCTTCGCGTGGGCCAGATCGTGGTCTCGATGACGGTTCCCCTGGCGACGGCCATCGGCGACGGCGCGGTCCGGACGGTGGGCATCTGGCAGGGGTCGGCCGCCGAGCTCGTGGCCGCCCTCGTGCCGAAGGGGGTCGAGGTCGTGTCAGCCTTCCAGAATGTCTCGTCCCATCGCCTGCAGCATCTCGCGGAGCCCGTCGAATGCGACGTCGTGGTCTCGGGGGCGAAGGCAGCGCGCGAGAAAATCATGGCGTTGTGCCCGCTCGTCGAAGGCCTGCGCGCCCTCGACGGGGGCCCGCTCTCGAACGCGCGCATCGTCGAATCGATGACTGCGCTCATCATCGGCCTGAACGTCCGCCATAAATGTCCCGAGGGTCTCGGCATCCGCTTCACCGGGATCTAGCCGGGCCAGGGCTCCCGGAGTCTGCGCGCGTGCTCAATGCGCAGCGCATTTTCGAGACCGCAAGCCGTCTGCTTGGGCGCGGGCGGGCGCCTGCCGAGAACGCCGTTTGGGGGACCTGATTCACCTTCAGAAACGCGCGATTGGATCGATCCGGCCGAGCCACTGCGCGAGCTCGGACCCACTAGGGCTTGTGGTCCACGGTGCCGATGCACGCAAGATTTTGTGGATTTTGTGGTTGACGAAGGGTTTGCGGATAAGGCAAGTTGCCCGCAACGGGGATGTGAGTTTCCTCCTGTAGCCTGGGGGGGTCGCAACTGGGTAGTTGCGGGGAGGAACACGAACTCGAGTGGGGCAGCGAGAGGCCCAAGGCCACCTGGCTGATGTCTCTGACTCTCTGGCTCTCTGACGAGAGCCATGAGACTCATGCATGAGAGTCGGCGGGAGGCGGGGCAGCTCGACGACCCATTCACGGTTCGGGGGGCGTCGGGAGGATTCCCGGCGCCCCACTCATCTACGAGTCATCTACGAGTCATCTACCAACCAAGATTCATCGAGCAACCAGCGAAAGAGCGGCCGTCGAAAGAGCATTTTGCACCGCCAGGGTGTGTGTCGAGCGACGCTCGCACGCACACGCAGAGGGACGGGGCAGGCGTCGAGCGGTTTCGGGGGGGAACAATGCAGACGGGTCAGCAGCAGGACAAGCAGCAGGATCGAGCCCAGGACGGAGCAGCACGGGCCAGCCGGGGACGCGCGGGCGGAGCGGCTGTCGACGGAGCAGCCTCTGACGCAGCAGCCTCTGACGCAGCAGCCAAGAGCGGCCTGAAGATCGAGCGGTACTTCACCGACGGGAAGCGGAGTCCCTTCGACACCGTCGAGTGGGAGCTGCGCACGGCCGGGATCGCGAACGAGAAGGGCGAGGCCGTCTTCGAGCAGACGGACGTCGAGATTCCGAAGAAGTGGTCTCAGCTGGCGACCAACGTCGTCGTCTCCAAGTATTTCCGTGGCCACGTCGGCACGCCCGAGCGCGAGCAGAGCGTCAAGCAGCTGATCGGCCGCGTCGTGCACAAGATCCGCGAGTGGGGCGAAGAGGGCGGCTACTTCGCGACAGCCGCCGACGCCGACGCCTTCAGCGACGACCTGACGTATCTACTGGTCCACCAGAAGATGGCCTTCAATAGCCCCGTCTGGTTCAACCTCGGCGTCGAGGGGACGCCGCAGCAGGCGAGCGCGTGCTTCATCAACTCGGTGAAGGACACGATGGAATCGATCATGGACCTCGCGAAGACCGAGGCCATGCTCTTCAAGGGCGGCTCGGGCACGGGCAGCAACCTGTCGTCGATCCGTTCCTCCCGCGAGCTGCTCGCGGGGGGCGGTGTCGCCTCCGGTCCCGTCTCGTTCATGCGCGGCTTCGACGCCTTCGCCGGTGTGATCAAGTCGGGCGGCAAGACGCGGCGGGCAGCCAAGATGGTGATCCTGAACGTCGATCACCCCGACGTGATGGACTTCATCCGCAGCAAGGCCGACGAGGAGAAGAAGGCCTGGGCGCTGATCGAAGAGGGTTACGCCGGCGGCTTCAACGTGCCGGGCGGCGCCTACGACTCGGTCTTCTTCCAGAATGCGAATCACTCGGTGCGCGTGACCGACGATTTCATGGAGCGAGCAGGGCGCAGCGACGTGTGGGCGACGAAGGCCGTCACGACCGGGGAGACCGTCGAGACGCTCAAGGCCGACCAGCTGTTGCGGACGATGGCCGACGCGGCCCACGTCTGCGGCGATCCGGGCATCCAGTACGACTCGACCATCAACCGCTGGAACCCGGTCAAGAACTCGGGCCGCATCAACTCGAGCAACCCCTGCTCCGAGTACATGTTCCTCGACGACACGGCCTGTAATCTGGCGAGTCTGAATCTCATGACCTTCCTCGATGAGGAAGGCCGCTTCCAGGTCGAGGACTACCGGCGGGCTGCCGCGCTGACGATCCTCGGCCAGGAGATCCTGGTCGACTTCGCCGACTACCCGACGTCGAAGATCGGGGAGAACAGCCATCTGTATCGACCGCTGGGGCTTGGGTACGCGAATCTCGGTGCGCTGCTGATGGCGTTCGGGATTCCGTACGACAGTGACCATGGCCGCAATCTCGCGGCGGCGCTGACCTCGCTGATGTGCGGCGAGGCCTATCGCATGAGCGCGGAGATCGCGGGCGCCATGGGCCCCTTCGTGCGCTTCGAAGAGAATCGCAAGCCCTTCCTTGACGTGATCGAGATGCACCGCGACGCGGCCTACATGGTCCCGCCGTCGGGCGTGCCCACTGATTTGATGAAGCTGTCGCGGCGCGCCTGGGACGAGGCGCTCGAGCTCGGCACGCAGAACGGATACAAGAACGGGCAGGTGACGGTGCTCGCGCCGACGGGCACGATCGCCTTCATGATGGATTGCGATACGACCGGTGTGGAGCCGGACATCGCGCTCGTGAAGTACAAGAAGCTGGTCGGCGGCGGCTTCCTCAAGATCGTGAATCAAACGGTCCCGATGGCGCTCTCGAAGCTCGGCTATTCCCCCGCCGAGGTCGCTGCGATCATCGCCCACATCGACACGCGCGAGACGATCGAGGGAGCGCCGGGCCTCAAGCCCGAGCATCTGCCGGTCTTCGACTGTGCCTTTCGCGCTCAGAATGGCGTCCGGTCGATCGAGTGGATGGGCCACATCCGGATGATGGGCGCCGTGCAGCCCTTCCTGTCCGGGGCGATCTCGAAGACGGT
>JANNQH010000827.1:0-2063 GCA_031400655.1 Deltaproteobacteria bacterium
GCCGGAGTGCACTTTACCGGCTCGACGCGCGTCTTTCATCAGAAGTGGCGGACTATCGGTGAAAACATCGGAAAATACCGCTCTTACCCGCGTCTCGTCGGGGAAACCGGCGGCAAGGATTTTGTCTTTGCCCATGACTACGAAGCTAATCAGAAGACGCCTTTCTAGCCGCGGCCCGCGAGCTTGCTCTTCGTCGAACGCAGCAATCGGACCGAATCGTTATTCGAGGGGCTCGCCGCGCGGCTGACCGCCCCGGGACGCGATCCGCTGGCGCGTTCGGTCGTGGTCGTTCAGGGTGCGGGCATGGAGCGCTGGATCGCCCAGCGCATCGCCAGTCTGCACGGCGTGTGCGCAAACGTCGAGTTTCCGTTTCCGCGACCCTTTCTCGAGAGCATCTTCGCGGCGATCCCGAGCGTCGGGGGCGATGCGGCCCCCCGGATCTGGGACATCGACCGGATGACCTGGTCGATCGCGCAGGAGATCGATGCGGGCCGCGAGCGGGCCGAGTACGCGCCGCTCCTTCGCCATCTCGGCGGCGCGGACGGGAATTGGCGCCTCATTCAGCTCGCGCGCCAGATCGCGAACGTCTTCGATCAGTACATCACCTACCGACCCGACTGGACCCTGCGCTGGGACAGCGATGCGCCGCTCCCCCCGGAGCTCGACGACGAGTCGGATGTCCAGTGGCAGCGCCGGCTCTTCCGGGCACTGAAGAGGAAGCTCGGCCCCGGACACATGGCGGACCGCGCGCAGGCATTTCTCGCCGCCGCGTCAGCGCCCGATCCGCGCGCGCTCAGCGCGAGCCTTCGCCGCCGCTTTCCCGATGCGATCGAGATCTTCGCCGTGTCGACGCTGCCTCCGCTTCATCTCGCGGTCGTGCGGGGCTTGGCGACGCTGCTCGACGTGCGGCTTTCGGTGCTCACGCCGTCGCGCGCGTTCTTTTCGGAGCTCTGGCGCGAGCTGCGGGATGACGAGGCGGGGCAGGCGAGCCCGATCGCCGCGTTGTTGGCGGGCCTCGGCCGCCTGGGCGCCGACTTTCAGCAGACCCTCGAGGACGTGGCCTCGCCCGACGGCGGCGACCGCGAGCTCTTCGTCGAGCCCGCTACCGGCCGCGAAGACGCGAGTCTGCTGCTGCGTTTGCAGGCGCGTCTGCTCGACCTCGACGAGGCGGGGCCATCCGTCGACGACCGCCGCGTCGCGCGGGCGGACGACTCGATCCGCGTCCATCTCTGCCACGGTCCGCGCCGCGAGCTCGAGGTCGTCGAGGGCGTTCTGCGGGCGGCCTTCGAACGAGACCCTTCGCTGACACCGGAAGACGTCATCGTGATGGCCCCCGACATCGACGCGATCGCCTCGGACATCGACGCCGTCTTCAGTCCCGGCGCCGACGACCGTGGCGGGATTCCCTACCGGATCGCGGATCGCGGCAGCTATCGCCGCTCACCCGTCGCCGACGGCTTCCGCGCGCTGCTCGCCCTGGTCGGATCGCGCATGAATCGCAGCGCAGTCTTCGATTGGTTGGCCCTTGGCGAGGTCGCGGCGCGCTTCGGGATCGACGAGGCCGGCGTCGAAGCGCTCGCCGATTGGGCAGAGCAGGCGGGCTTTCGCTTCGGTCTCGACGAGGCACAGCGCGAGGCCCTGGGCCTTCCCCGGCTGCGGGCCCACACGCTCGCGGACGGCCTCGATCGCCTGGTTCTCGCGCATGCGCTCGGGCCGACCAAGGACGTCGTGCGAGGTCTCTCGCCCGTTGCGCTCGACGCCTTTGCCGATCCGGCCTGGATCGGCGCGATCGCGGAAGTCGATGCACTGCTCGCGCTCGCGGTTCACGGCAGTCGCGCTTCCCGCCGTGTCGCCGATTGGAGCGACTGGCTCGAGAGTCTGCTCGCCCGCAGCGTCGTGCGGAGCGACGCCAACAGCCACGAGCACGGGGCGATCCTCGCCATCCTCGAGCGCTTGCGAAGCTCGGCTGAGGCGACGGGCTTCGAGCTCGAGATTCCCTTCGAGGCGATGCGCGAGCGCGTCGTTTCCGCGCTCGCGGAATCCCCTTCACCGCAAGCCTTCCT
>JANNQH010000828.1:0-2882 GCA_031400655.1 Deltaproteobacteria bacterium
CGCCTATCGCTTCGCCCGGGGTGAAGCGATTCCACACGCCGCGGGCGGCACGATCCAGCTCACGGGACCACCCCTCGACTTCCTCGCCGTCACCGACCACGCCGAATACCTCGGCGTCACGACCGCGGCCCTGCGCGACGACCACCCCCTCCACCGCCAGCCCCTGATCCAGGCGTGGATCGGTTCCGATCCGGGCCTCGCAGACCTCGCGACCCGGCACATCCGGGCCAGCTCCAACAACCGCCAGCCCTTCCCGGCCCTGGTCGCCGACGATGTGCTCCCACCCGCCTGGCAGGAGGTCGTCGCCCTCGCGAACGCGCACGATCGCCCCGGCACGTTCACGACCTTCATCGGCTTCGAATACACCTCGAACCCCGAGCTCCAGAACCTCCACCGCAACGTGATCTTCCGCGGCGCGAACGTCCCGACGCGCCCCTTCTCCGCCTTCGACTCGGAGAATCCCGAGGATCTCTGGCACTGGATGGACGCAGCCCGGGCGGCAGGCGACGATCTGGTCGCGATCCCGCATAACGCCAACGGCAGCAACGGCCTGATGTTCGCAGCGACCCGCTTCGACGGCAGTGCGATCGACGCCGACTGGGCGTCGCTCCGGGCGCGCAACGAGCCCGTCGCCGAGGTGATCCAGATCAAGGGCCAATCGGAGACGCAGCCCGCGCTGTCGCCGGGGGATGAGTGGGCGGATTTCGAGGTCGTGCCCTGGCAGACCGTGAACCCGAAGGAGCCGAGCCGCGCGTCCGGGAGCTATCTGCGAGAGGCGCTGGGCGTGGGCCTTGGATTCCGCGAAGCACTCGGAGTCGACCCGTTCGCGCTCGGCATGCTCGGCTCGACCGATACACACAACTCCGCGAGCCCCGTCGTCGAATCCGACTATTTCGGCAAGCTCGGTCGCGCGGACGGCACGCCGAAGACCCGACTCGAGCGGGAGAGCCGCCGGGGCCCGGGCCCCGTGGCGCCGCTCAATGTTTCGGCCTACTGGGGTGCCGCCGGGCTTGCCGGCGTCTGGGCCCGGGAGAACACCCGCGCCGCCCTCTTCGATGCGCTCCGCCGACGCGAGACCTTCGCGACGTCGGGGCCGAGGATCCGCGTGCGCTTCGTTGCGGGCTTCGACCTCACGCCGGAAGATCTGCGGGGTGATGCGGGCCGCACCGGGCATGCGATGGGCGTGCCGATGGGCGGAGAGCTGCGGGCCCGCGCGACTGCGGGCAGCCCGCGATTTCTGGTCGCGGCCCAACAGGATCCGTTCGAGGCCCCCCTCGAGCGCGCACAGCTGATCAAGCTCTGGCGCGAGAACGGGTCGGCGCACGAACAGGTTTTCGATGTCGCCTGTTACGACGGCGCCGCCCCTGATCCCGTGAAATATCGCTGTCCCCACGCAGCGCCCCCACCGGATCCTTCGAGCTGCAAGATCTCGGCCGACATCGGCGCGCGCGAGCTCGTGGCGAGCTTCATCGATCCGGATTTCGAGGCGGGCGAGCACGCGCTCTACTATGCCCGCGTGTTGCAGGTGCCGACCTGTCGCTGGAGCAGCTTCGACGCGCTGCGCCTCGGCCAGGCGACTCCGACGGAACTCCCGGCGACGATCCAGGAGCGCGCGATCACTTCACCCATCTGGATCGTGCCGACACGCGCTCGCGCAACGGCCGACTCCGCGACCGCCGCCGATCCGTCCGATTGATCGACACGGGGAGGATTCGATGACCGCACCTGCCCTTCGATCGCTGGCGCTCGCGATGCTCGTCGCGGCGGCAGAGCTCGCCCCGCTGACCCTGCTCGGCTGCGATGGACAGCGCGACAAGTCGACGAGCCAGGCGGTCGCAGCGGACCCGACCCGCACGGCGGAGGCCCATCCGAGCGATGCCGAGCTCCGCGCTGCCGACTCGAGCCCGGGCGACTGGCTGAGCTACGGCCGCAGCTACTCCGAGCAGCGCTACAGCCCCCTCGCCGCGATCGACGAATCGAAGGTCGCCAGGCTCTCGCTCGCCTGGACGACGCCCACCGGCACGACCCGCGGCATGGAGGCGACACCTCTCGTGCACGACGGCGTGATGTACGTCTCGGGCTCGTGGAGCATCGTGCTGGCCCTCGACGCACGCAGCGGAAAAGAGCTCTGGCGCTTCGATCCGAAGGTACCGGGCCATGCGGGCGCCCAGACCTGCTGCGATGTCGTGAACCGGGGCGTGGCCCTCTGGCAGGGTCGCGTCTTCGTCGGAACCCTCGACGGCCGCCTCATCGCCCTCGATGCGAAGACGGGAACGCCCGTCTGGGAGACGCAGACGACCGACCCGACGCAGGCCTACTCGATCACCGGCGCCCCGCGCGTCGTGAAGGGCCAGGTCATCATCGGCAACGGCGGCGCCGACCTCGGGCTGCGCGGTTATGTCTCCGCCTACGATGCGAAATCGGGTGAGCTGAGCTGGCGCTTCTACACCGTTCCGGGCGATCCCTCGAAGCCGCAGGAGTCGCCCGCGCTCGAGCGCGCACTCCCGACCTGGCAGGGTGGCGAGTGGTGGAAGTTCGGCGGCGGCGGCACGGTCTGGGACTCCATGGCCTACGACCCCGAGCTCGATCTGCTCTATGTCGGCACAGGGAACGGCGGCCCCTGGACGCAGACGCTCCGGGGCCAGGGCGACAACCTCTACATCGCCTCGATCCTCGCGCTCCGCCCCGACACGGGCGAGCTCGTCTGGCACTACCAGACGACGCCCGGCGAGATGTGGGATTACACCGCGACACAACACATCCTGCTCGCCGACCTCGAGCTCGGCGGCAAGCCGCGCCAGGTCCTGATGCAGGCGCCGAAGAACGGCTTCTTCTACGTCCTCGACCGGGCGACGGGCGAGCTGCTCTCGGCGAAGAGCTAT
>JANNQH010000829.1:0-2187 GCA_031400655.1 Deltaproteobacteria bacterium
TGGCGACCGCGATGCGGGTCGTGAATGCGATCCCATATGTTTGTCAGGCCGGACCCGGGCTCGTGAGCTCGGCGGAGCTTCCGCCGCTCGTACCCCGGGAGGCCTTCAAGACGCGTCCCTGAAGTCGGGGAACGTCCGGAGAGCTGAGGACAGTCGATGCGGTTCGCCTTCGGCCATCACGAGCTCGACGCGGAGCGCTTCGAGCTGCGCCGCGAAGGGGAGTTCGTCGCGATCCAGCCGAAGGTGCTCGAGCTGATCATCCACCTGATCCGCAATCGAGACCGGGCCGTCGGATCCGAAGAGCTCTTCCGCGCCGTCTGGGCCGAGACCGTCGTCACGAAATCGTCGCTCGCCCGCGCCGTGAGCCTTGCGCGCCGGGCGATCGGAGACGACGGGCGCAGCCCGGCCGCGATCGTCACCGTCCCGAGCCGCGGCTACCGCTTCGAAGCTGAGGTCGACGTCATCTCGGACTCGCCGGCGGACGACGACCCGTCGAGCCGTTATGTCGGCCGTACGCATATCCTGGCCCGCGCTCATGCGGCCCTCGACGCCGCCCTCGCGGGCCATGGCCGCATCCTCCTGCTGGTCGGTGAAGCCGGCATCGGAAAGACCCGCACCGCCGAGCTGCTGTGCGAACGGGGGCGGGCGGCGCGGGCGGAGGTGGCGGCCATCTGGGGCCTTAATCTCGGCAACGCGAAGACAGCCGTCCAGGCGAAGAACGCCGCCCAAACGATCTCCGCGCGATTCGCGCACGCGCCGGGGAGCTTGCGGCGCAGAAGGGTCAGCCGGTCAGGCTGCCCCTCGCGAGCAAGGGCATTCGCTACAGCGCAATCCGCCTGACCCCGAACGGGGCCGTCGATCCAAACGGCGGGCAAGGCGTGAACGCCGATCTGCGGGTCCGGCCATTCTTCGCCCCGGGCGCGACGATCTCGCCCCGGGCGATCCGGAATGAGAGTTCACAGTCCCGCGCGCTTCGACCGGGATTCCCACGACCCGAGCACGGCGGATCAGGGGGTCCGTGTCGGAGGGTCTCGAGGCGAGTCGCGACCCCGAACTTTCACGACTCGGGAGGAACGGCTCCGATCAGCTCTCCCTCCCAGAGCTTGCGTACGAAGGTCTTGGTCGGAAGGATCTCGATTCCGTCCTCGGTCCTGCGGGCGCGGGGCTCGCGGCAGACGATGATTCGCCGCCCGACGCGCGGATGGTCTTCGGCCAGCGCGCGAAGGCCGTTGAGATGGTCGCGCGTGATCCGTTCGCTCGACTTCGCCTCGATCGCGACTTGCATATCACCGACCACGAAGTCGACCTCGATGCCGCTCGCGAGTCTCCAATACGACAGGGCGGCGTCGACTTCTCGATAGCTGATGAACGCCGACAGCTCGTGAAAGACCCAATTTTCGAAGGCCTTTCCATAGAGCTCGGAGCCGGCTCGCAGCTCACCACGCCGTGCCAATCGATTCACGACTCCCACGTCCACAAAATAGAATTTCGGAGCTCCGATCACGCGCCGTTTGGGTCGCTTGCGATAGGCCGGAAGCCAACGGCCGAGCAGCGTGTCCTCGAGGATCTGGAAATGGCTTTTGGTCGTGTGACTCGATACGCCGCATTCCCGCGCGATATTCGAGAAGTTCACGATCTCGCCGTCGGAGAGGGCCGCCACGTCCAGAAAGGTCGAAAAGCTCGGGAGATTTCGAACGAGGCCTTCGGCTGCGATCTCTTCTCGCAGGTAGTCGGCGATGTAGGCATCGAGCATGGGATTGGGCCGACCGGCTTCGTAGATCCGGGGCAGGTAGCCACGGTTCAGGATGCGATCGAGATCGAATCGATCCCCGAGCTCTGCGGCGGTGCATCGGGATAGGTTTGGCGCAGAAGCGTGCTCTTGCCGGTCTGGCGAGGACCCCAGAGAAAGAAGGTCTCGGCCCAGGAGGGGGGCAGGAGCAGATTTCGGCGGAACATGAACCTCAATCTGTCATGATCGATTGAAGTATCAACTCGAATTTGCAGAGGCCGTCTTCTCCGATCCCCGACCCGGCTCGGGCAGAACGACCAGCAGCAGCAATCCCGGCAACGCGAAGACCGCCGTCCAGGCGAAGAACGCCGCCCATCCGAGCTGGGACGCGAGCCAGCCCGACGAGCCCGCGATCACGGTGCGCCCCGCGGCCATCAGCGAAGTGAGCAGCGCATACT
>JANNQH010000830.1:0-4920 GCA_031400655.1 Deltaproteobacteria bacterium
GGTCGCGACCGTGGGCCGCGGCATGAGCCATCAGCCCGGTACGGCGGCGCAGCTGTTCCGCGCGCTTGCGGACGCGGGCGTCAATATCCGCATGATCGATCAGGGCTCGAGCGAGCTCAACATCATCGTCGGTGTCGAGAACGCGGATTTCGAGCGGACGGTGCGGGCGATCTACACGGCCTTCGCGCCGGGAAACTGACCGGAGCGGACCGTACGGACGAGACCGCACTAGCGTCGCTGGGTCGAATGGAGTGAGAACGTGGCCGAATCCGTGACGAGCAGACCGATTCGTTCCTCCCATGAGGCGCCGCGCGTCTCAGGCCTGCTGCCCTGGGTCGGGCCGGGCCTTGCATTGCTCTCGAACCCGACGGAATTCTTCCAGCGCGCGCGCCGCAAGTACGGGAACACGTTTCTCGTCGAGGCGTTCGGCTACCGGCTCTTCTGTGTTTTCTCGCCGGAGGGCGTGAAGGGGCTCTGGGCCCTGCCGGAGGCGGAGGCGAGCAAGGGCGTTGCCGACTTCGGAATGCTCGCGCACAAGGTGCCCGCGGAGCTGTTCGCCGGGCGCCGCACTTTTCCGCACATGCTGTTCGCGCGGGAGGACGTCGAGGTCTACCTCGGGAACCTCGTATCGGCCGTCGACCTCGAGCTCGAGACGCTGGGCACGCGCGGCGAATTCGAGGCCTTCGCCCACTGCCGGCGGGTCGCCCATCGCATGGGACTCGCCTCCTGGGGCAGCCGCGCGGCGACGGCGCCCGACCGGATCGAGCGCTTGATCGCCGCCTTCGATGCGCTCGACAGCTCCGAGTCCTTCGTCCACCCGGAGCGGGCCTTCTTCACCTGGGCCACCGGCAAGCGCCGCGAGAAGGCAGCGCTCGCGGAGATCGAATCGATCTACGCCGAGATCCTGAAGGAGCTGCCGCCGCTGTCCAGCGACAGCGCGAACGGCGAGCCCGGCTTCTTCGATCGCATCCGCGCGGCCTGGCTCGACAAGTCGGGCGACGAGCAGGTGCGCGGCATCGCCCGCGACGTCGTGCTCGTCCACATGGGGTCGCAGTCGAATCTCTTCGCGGCGATGGCCTGGACGCTCGTGCACCTGCTCGAGCGTCCGGATCTGCTCGAGGCGGTGCGCACGGGGGACGACGCGCTGCTCGAGCGCTGTGCCCATGAATCGATCCGGCTGAGACAGCGCTCGATCGTGCTGCGACGGATCATGAAGCCCTGCAGCCTGTCGGACGAGCAGGCGACCTATCAGCTCGAGCCGGGGCTCTCGCTCGCGACGATGATGTCGGTGACGAACACGACGGCGGCGCCGGGCCTCGACCGCTTCGATCCGGAGAACTACCGCGGCCCGCTGTTCCAGCGCGCGAAGGAATTGCCGGGCAAGGAGCTCGTCTCGACCTTCGGCCACGGCGGCCACTACTGCCCGGCGGCCCGCTTCTCGATCTCGGCGATCCGGATTGCGACCCGGGCGCTGCTCGAGCGCTTCGAGCTCGAGCCGCGCTTCAAGGATGCGGGGCCCTTGCGGCGCCAGATCGGCGGCGTCGCCCGGGCCGACCGCCCCTGCCGGGTCCGCTACGCCCGGCGGCCGTGACACTCTTCTCCCCGGACCGCGCCGGAGCTGGTTTCGTGCCAATTCCCGAGACCGCTCCTATCCTCGCGGCCATGCAGGGATATCGAAGCCGGACGACGACCGCAGGCCGCAACATGGCCGGAGCCCGCGCCCTCTGGCGCGCCACCGGCATGACCGATGCCGATTTCCGCAAGCCGATCATCGCGATCGCCAACAGCTTCACCCAATTCGTACCCGGCCACGTCCATCTCCACGACGTCGGCCAGCGCGTGAAGAAAGTCATCGATGCGGCCGGGGGCTGGGGCGTCGAGTTCAACACGATCGCCGTCGACGACGGCATCGCGATGGGCCACGCCGGGATGCTCTACTCGCTCCCCTCCCGCGACCTGATCGCCGACAGCGTCGAGTACATGGTCCAGGCCCATGTCGCCGACGCCCTCGTCTGCATCTCGAATTGCGACAAGATCACGCCCGGCATGCTGCTCGCCACGATGCGCCTCAACGTCCCGACGATCTTCGTCTCGGGTGGCCCGATGGAAGCGGGCAAATCCGCGGGGACCCGTGACCGCGCCGGCCGCAAGCTCGACCTGATCGATCCGATGATCGCCGCGGGCGACGACGCGGTCTCGGATGCCGAGCTCCTCGAAATGGAACGCTCCGCCTGTCCGACCTGCGGCTCCTGCTCGGGCATGTTCACGGCGAATAGCATGAACTGCCTGAACGAGGCCCTCGGCCTGGCGCTGCCCGGCAACGGCACGATCCTCGCGACCCACGCCCGCCGCTGGGAGCTCTTCGAGCGCGCCGGCCAGCGGATCGTCGCGATGGCGAAGCAGCACTACGTCGAGGGAGACGACTCGATCCTGCCCCGCAGCATTGTGCCCTTCGAGGCGTTCGAGAACGCGATGACCCTCGACATCGCGATGGGCGGCTCGACCAACACGATCCTTCACATCCTGGGCATCGCCCACGAAGCCGGCGTCCAATTCACGATGGCCGACATCGACCGACTCTCGCGCCGCGTCCCCAACCTCTGCAAGGTCGCTCCCGCGACCGAGAAATACCACGTCGAGGACGTCCACCGCGCCGGCGGCATCTTCACGATCCTGGGCGAGCTCGACCGCGCCGGCCTGATCCACCGCGATCTTCCCAACGTCGGCGCAAAGACCCTCGGCGAAGCGATCGACCGCAACGACATCCGCCGCAAGACCGCGACCCCCGAAGCCCGCGCCCTCGCGCTGACCGCGCCGGGCGGCGTGCGCACGACGCTCGCCTTCTCGCAGGACAAGTATTTCGACTCGACCGACGACGACGCGGTCGGCGGCTGCATCCGCTCGGCCGAGCACGCCTACAGTCGCGAGGGCGGACTCGCCGTCTTGAACGGAAACCTCGCCGAGGACGGCTGTGTCGTGAAGACGGCGGGCGTCGACGAGTCGATCTGGCTCTTCGAAGGACCGGCGCGGGTCTTCCATTCCCAGGACAGCGCGTGTGATGCAATCCTGAGCGGCCAGATCAAGGCGGGCGACATCGTCCTGATCGCCTACGAAGGGCCGAAGGGCGGACCGGGCATGCAGGAGATGCTCTATCCGACCTCGTACATCAAGGCGAAGAAGCTCGGGAAGGTCTGCGCCCTCATCACCGACGGCCGCTTCAGCGGCGGGACCTCGGGTCTCTCGATCGGCCACGTCTCCCCGGAAGCCGCCGAGGGCGGCACGATCGGCCTCGTCGAAGAGGGCGACACGATCCGGATCGACATCCCGAAACGGAAGATCGAGCTCGTCGTCAATGACGAGACGCTCACGCGGCGGCGCAAGGCGATGCTGGAGCGCGGGGCCGCCGCGTTCGTGCCGAACCGCAAACGGGAAGTCTCGACGGCCCTGCGCGCCTATGCGCTGATGACGACGAGCGCGGCGCGGGGGGCGGTGCGCGACCTCGACCAGCTGGTCGAGCGCCACAAGCGTTAGGTGAAACAGGCGTCCGAGAGCCCCGACAGGCGGGACGCTGCCCGACCCGGGCGAATCCGCACCGTCGTGCTGGTCGGGGGCGGCCACGCCCACGTCCAGGTGCTCCGGCGCTGGGCGATGGATCCGCCGCCCGATGCGCGCCTCGTCGTCGTGCTCGACCGACCCGTCGCCGTCTACTCGGGCATGGTCCCGGGCTTCGTCGCCGGCGACTACCGACTCCCCGAGCTCGAGATCGACGTCGTGCCGCTCGCGCGCCGGGCCGGGGCCAGTGTGATCCTGTCGGCGGCGAAGGACCTCGATCCGGTGAAGCGGGAGGTCGCTCTCACGGGCCGGCCGGCGATCCGCTTCGACGTCGTCAGCCTCGACGTCGGCTCGACGGTGCGAGAGCTCGCGCTGCCCGGCGTCGCCGAGCACGCGCTTGCGACGCGGCCGATCGGCCACTTCGTGCGCGAGGTCGACGAGCGCGTCGCGGCGCTCACGCGGCTGGGGCGCGCGGTACGGGTGCTGATCGTCGGCGGCGGCGCGGCAGGCTGTGAGATCGCGTTCGGGTTGGAGGCGAGACTTCGCGGCGCCGGCGTGGGGGCGCACGTTACGATCGCCACGAGCGAGCCCGAGCTGCTGGCCGGCTCGGCGCCCCGCGTCCGTCGGCGGATCGCGCGAGAAGCAGGCGAGCGCGGCCTCACGGTCCATCCCGGGACGCGCATCGAGCGTGTCGAACGGGACGCAGCCTTGACGACCCGGGGCGAGCGACTCGCGGCCGACCTGATCGTCTGGGCCACCGGTGCCGCCCCGATCGGCTTTCCACAGGCCGACAGCCCGGCGCCCCTCGCCCGCGATCGCGAGGGCTTCATCGCGATTCGCGACACGCTCCAGACGGTCGACTTCGAACACGTCTTCGCAGTGGGCGACTGCGCGCGGCTCGTGGACCATCCCTGGGTCCCCCGCGCCGGGGTCTACGCCGTCCGCCAGGGGCCGATCCTCGATTTCAACCTGCGCGCCCTGCTCTCGTGCGAGGCACTCCGGCGCTACCGACCCCAGCGCGATTTTCTCTCGCTCCTGAACCTCGGCGATGGCCGCGCCCTCGGCGCGAAATGGGGCGTCGCAGCGACGGGCCGGGGCGTGTTCCGACTGAAGGACCGGATCGATCGCGGCTTCGTGGCGCGCTTCCAGGTCCTCGAGGCGGATGCCGCAAAGGGCGCGGAAGCGGCGCGCATGTCCGCGGCGATGGCGAAAGCGATGCCCTGCGGTGGCTGTGCGGCCAAGCTTCCGGCGGCGGTGCTCGAAGCTGCGCTCGGCCGACTCGCGCCGGCGTGGCCCGATGATTCGGTCGTGATCGGAGTCGCCGAGCGCGACGACGTCGCGGTCACCCGAACGCCGGAGGGGCGCCTC
>JANNQH010000831.1:0-2838 GCA_031400655.1 Deltaproteobacteria bacterium
GGCGATCTGGCGCACACCGATCCGCTCGCGCGCCTCGAGCCCCGCGACGTCGTCGTAGAAACAGACGTAGACCTGCGGCATGTACGCGCTCGGCGTCTCGGTGAGCCCGTTCCCGGGCGTTCCCCAGATCGTCTTCTTCCACAGGTTGTCGGCGCGCTCGAGCACGTACGGAATCCAACCGATCTGGCCCTCGGCGAAGCAGATGCGGAGCTCGGGATGGCGCGCGAGGGCGCCCGAGAAGAGCCAATCGGAGAGCGCCATCGTGGTCGTGAGAAAGCCAAGCGTGGCGGTCACGGCGGGCGGAGCGTCGTTGGACGACGTGAGAAACGTCGAGCCCGACCCGATGTGCATGAAGATCGCCGTTCCGGTTTCCGCGCAAGCCGCGAGGAGCGGTTCCCAGTGGCGACCGGGATCGTGGATCGTCGGAAGTCCCAGCTTGCCCGGGAGCTCTGAGAACGCGACGGCCCGAACGCCACGCGCCGCATTGCGGCGAACCTCGGCCGCCGCGAGCGCCGGATCCCAGAGCGGCACGATGCAGAGCGGAATCAGGCGCTTCGGCGCCGCCCCCGACCACTCTTCGACCATCCAGTCGTTGTAGGCCCGCACGCCGGCCAGCGCGAGCCCCTTGTCCTTGCGTTCGGCGAACAGCTGACCGCAGAAGCGCGGGAAGGTCGGGAAGCAGAGCGACGCCTCCATGTTGTTCATGTCCATGTCGGCGAGGCGCGCTTTCGGGTCATAACAGCCCGCGCGCATCTGCTCGAAGGCGATCGGTCCCATCCACCACTGCGACTCGTCGTAGCCCGCGCAGGCGTTCAGCATCTGGTGGGTCCAGACGAGGTCTTCGTAGAGCCAGAAATCGGTGGTCGGCCCGTCGCCGCCGCGGCGCGCGACCTGGTTTCCATTGACCCATTCGATCGTGTAGTGATCGCGGACGACGCGCGGGCCGCGCTCGCGGAACTTTGCCGGGAGCCAGCGCTGCCAGAGATCCGGCGGCTCGATCACGTGGTCGTCGACGGAGATGATGCGGGGGATCTCGCGCATGGGGGCCGGCCCTCCGCCGACGACGTTATCTCGCGCACCGGGCGAGAGCGAGCTTGACCTTCCAGGTCGAGATCGACGTTGACCGGACTGTCCGCCGCCGGCGGTCCACTGTCGGACTCTTCAATTCGCTCGCCAGTCGTCCCCAGGCATCACTCGGCGCATGAACTCGTCGAAGAGCGGCACGGTAAACGCTGTGTCCCCATGATTCGGGCTCCAGATCATGCCTTTGGCGATCAGCTTGTTTCGGGTCGGGCCGAGGTTCGTGACCTTCTTCTCGAGTCCTGTCGCGATATCTCCCGAGCGATGCGGTCCCGGCCCGAGCTCCGCCATTGCTCGCAGGTAGCGTTTCTCCGAGGGCGTCAGTCGGTCGAAGCGCACCCGGAAGAAGCTCTCATCGAGAGCAGCCACCGCGGAGAGCGAGGCGAGACGGACGTCTTCCGCCGAGATGGGCGAGCGGGTTGCGGTATCCCAAGCATGCTTGCCCCACTCCTGGAGGAAGTACGGATAGCCCTGCGTCGCTCTCACGATCTCGGCGAGCGCGTCTTCCGAGAGCTCGACTCCCTCGGAGCGAGCCGGCTTGGCGATCGCCGCACGCGCTGATTCGTCGTCGAGCGCACCGATCTCGGGGAAATCGAACAGGCGCTCGGCATACGACTTCGCTCGTCCCATCTGGCCTCGGAGCTGCGGCAGACCCGCGCCGACCAGCACGATCGGGAGCCTGCGCTGAGCGGCGCGATGGAGCGCCGTGATGAGCGCCGCAAGTTGCTCTTCTTCGACGTATTGGAGCTCGTCGATGAAGAGCGCGAGCGCGGTACCGGCGGATTGCGCGGCGGCGCCGACGGCTTCGATGAGCGCTTGCAGGTCATGCTCGAGATCGCCGTTGTCGGCGAGGCCGGGCTCGGGCTCGAAGTCGATTCCGACCTCGATGTCCTCGAACTTGAGCTTCAGGCTGCCGACGAAGCCCGCGAGGGCGCGGAGCGCGCGCTCGGCAAGCGCCTTCGCCTTCTGATTCCGGGATAGACGAAGCAATGCCTGCCGAAGCTGGGGCGCGAGGAGCGCGGGAAGCGAGCGGGCCTCGGGCGCTTCGATGCGGACCGTCTGGATCCCGGCGGCCTCGGCGTCGTCGCGCATACGGTCGAGCAGGACGGTCTTGCCGACTCCTCGGAGTCCGACCATCAGGATGCTCTTCGCCGGGAGGCCAAGGCGCGTCCGCTCGAGGGCGACGCGCACGGTCTCCCGAAGCTCCCCTCTGCCGGCGAGCTCCGACGGCGGCGTACCCGCCCCTGGGGAAAAAGGATTGTGTACCGGGTCCATGGCAGCCAGTTATAGCAAAGTTACCGAGTTTATCAAAAAAAGATAAACTCGATAAACTTGGTCAAACTCGCCTACCCCTACCCCTGCTTCGCCGCCGCCTTCGGCTCCTCGTCGACCTTGAAGTTCTTGTCCCGGAGCTTGGCGAGCAGATCGTCGATCGTCCCCGTGTTGAGGACCTCCTGGAACTGGGAGCGGTAATTCGAGACGAGCGAGATGCCCTCGATCACGACGTCGATGATCTTCCAGCGCTCGGCTTGCTTGCGCAGTCGGTACGAGATCTCCGCCCCGGCGAACTGCCCTCCGACGATGCGCGTCTTCACCGTCACGTCATTTCGCTGCTCGACCTGGGCGCCGTACACGTCGACGCGCTCCTGGTCGTAGCGGTCGAGGCGTGTTCCGTAGGTATGCGAGAGGTGGCGCTTGAACTCCTTGACGAAGGTCGTGCGCTGCTCGGGCGTCAGCTTGCGCCAGTTCCTTGCGAGC
>JANNQH010000832.1:0-2257 GCA_031400655.1 Deltaproteobacteria bacterium
CATCAGTCCGCGCACGATCTCCATGCACTCGTCCATGCGCTTGCCGCGAGTCTTCCAGTCGATCCCGAGGTAGGTCAGGTCCTCGACCCAGGGCGTGATGCCGACACCGAGCAGGATCCGGTTGTTCGAGAAGCACGCCAGCGACGACCACTGTTTGGCGGCGTGGATCGGGTGCCGGCTCGCGAGCTTGTAGACCGAGGGGTAGAGAATCAGCGTCTTCGTGACCGCCGCCATCGCCGAGAGCAGCATGACGGGGTCGTACATCGGCATGTTCTCGAGGAAGCTGCGGTCCGTCTCGTAGTAGGGATACTTCGAGTCCGAGTGCTTCGGATACATGTAGCTGTCGCCGATCTGCAGTCCCCAGAAGCCCGAGCGCTCGGCCTCCTGCGCCAGAGGCAGCACGTGGTCGATGTTCGACTGCAGTCCGATGCCGAGAACGAATTTCATGGAGCCTCCAGATTAAAAGCTAGGCCTCGAGCCTGAGCAGCCGCGCGGCATTTCCGCGCAGGACGAGATCGAGCTCGTCGTCGTCGAGCAGGCCCTCGAAGCGGGCGATCGCAGCCCCCGTGTTGGGCCAGGTCGAATCCTGATGCGGATAGTCGGTCTCGAAGGCAATCTGGCGCACACCGATCCGCTCGCGCGCCTCGAGCCCCGCGACGTCGTCGTAGAAACAGACGTAGACCTGCGGCATGTACGCGCTCGGCGTTTCGGTGAGGCCGTTTCCGGGCGTTCCCCAGATCGACTTCTTCCAGAGGTTGTCGGCGCGCTCGAGCACGTACGGAATCCAGCCGATCTGGCCCTCGGCGAAGCAGATGCGGAGGTCGGGATGACGGGCGAGGGCGCCCGAGAAGAGCCAATCGGAAAGCGCCATCGTGGTCGTCAAGAAGCCGAGAGTCGCGGTCACCGCGGGCGGCGCGTCGTTCGACGACGTAAGAAACGTCGAGCCCGAGCCGATGTGCATGAAGATTGCCGTCCCCGTTTCCGCGCAAGCAGAAAGAAGCGGCTCCCAGTGGCGGCCCGGATCGTGGATCGTGGGCAGACCCAACTTGCCGGGTAGCTCGGAGAAGGCGACGGCCCGAACGCCGCGCGTCGCATTGCGGCGAACCTCGGCCGCCGCGAGCGCCGGATCCCAGAGCGGCACGATGCAGAGCGGGATCAAACGCTTCGGGGCCGCTCCCGACCACTCTTCGACCATCCAGTCGTTGTACGCGCGCACGCCCGCGAGCGCGACCTCTTTGTCCTTCCGCTCGGTAAACAGCTGGCCGCAGAAGCGCGGGAAGGTCGGGAAGCAGAGCGACGCCTCCATATTGTTCATGTCCATGTCGACGAGTCTCGCCTTCGGGTCGTAGCAGCCCGGCCGCATCTGCTCGAACGCGATCGGCCCCATCCACCACTGCGACTCGTCGTAGCCGGCGCAGGCGTTCAACATCTGGTGGGTCCAGACGAGATCTTCGTAGAGCCAGAAATCGGTGGTCGGCCCGTCGCCGCCGCGGCGGGCGACCTGGTTTCCGTTGACCCATTCGATCGTGTAGTGATCGCTGACGACGCGCGGGCCGCGCTCTCGGAACTTCGCCGGCAGCCAGCGCTGCCAGAGATCGGGCGGCTCGATCACATGGTCGTCGACGGAGATGATGCGGGGGATCTCGCGCATGGGGACCGGCCCTCCGCCGTCGACGTTATCTCGCGGGCGAACCTCAGGCGAGCCGCCTTGCCCCTACCCCTGCTTCGCCGTCGCCTTCGGCTCGTCGACCTTGAAGTTCTTGTCCCGGAGCTTGGCGAGCAGATCGTCGATCGTCCCCGTGTTGAGTACCTCCTGGAACTGGGAGCGGTAGTTCGAGACGAGCGAGATGCCCTCGATCACGACGTCGATGATCTTCCAGCGCTCGGCTTGCTTGCGCAGTCGGTACGAGATCTCCGCCCCGGCGAACTGCCCTCCGACGATGCGCGTCTTCACCGTCACGTCGTTTCGCTGCTCGACCTGGGCGCCGTATACGTCGACGCGCTCCTGGTCGTAGCGGTCGAGGCGCGTTCCATAGGTATGCGATAGGTGGCGCTTGAACTCCTTGACGAAGGTCGTGCGCTGCTCGGGCGTCAGCTTGCGCCAGTTCCTTGCGAGCACGAGCTTCGACATGGTCGTGAAGTCGAAGAGGTCGTAGGCGATCGCTTCGATCTCGCCGACGCGCTGCTCGGTCGTGTCGGTCTTGCGCGCGAGGATGGCGACGATCTTGACCGCCGTCTCGTCGATCAGCTTGCGAGG
>JANNQH010000833.1:0-2787 GCA_031400655.1 Deltaproteobacteria bacterium
CCACGGGCGGCACGACGCACTCGACGACGGTCACGGGGCTCCAGAACGGTCAGGTCTACAGCTTCCATGTCCGCTGCCAGGACACAGCGACCATCCCCAACGCAAACCCCGACGACTTCAACATCAGCTTCTCGGTGGCCGGGGACACCACCCCACCGACCGTGACGATCACGTCGCCGGTCAGCGGTTCGACCGCCACCGAGGGTACCCTCGTCAGCCTCGCCACCACGGCCAGCGACCCCGAAGAGGGCGATCGCACGGCCTCGATCGCCTGGGCCTCGAGCCTCGACGGCTCGCTGGGCGCCGGGGGGACGCTCGCTCTGAACACGCTCTCGGTTGGAACCCACACGCTGACGGCTTCGGCCGCCGACAGCGTGGGCAATTCCGGCAGCGCCCAGACGACGCTGACCGTCGTGGATAACGCCGCACCGGTCGTCACGATTTCAGCGCCCAGCGCCGGGACGACCATCAACGAAGGAACGCCGCTCGGCCTGAGCGCGACCGCCAGCGACGCGGAGGACGGTGACCTGACGGCGACGATCGTTTGGTCGTCCGACCTCGACGGCGCCTTCGGCAGCGGCGGATCCCTGAGCATCAGCACGCTGTCCCCGGGCGCTCACGTTCTGACCGCCGTGGTCACCGACAGCCTGGGCCGGTCGGCGTCTGGCCAGATCGGCGTGACGATTGCGCCCAACGTTGGCCCCACTGTGACGGTCACGAGCCCAACGGGTGACGTCGAGATCGTCGAGTTCGAGCCACTCGATCTCATCGCCACCGCGCTGGATCCCCAGGATGGTGATCTGGGCCCGGGTGCCATCTGGACGTCCAGCCTGGATGGGTTGCTCGGCACCGGCGACCACATCACCGTCGACTACCTCTCGGTCGGCCAACATGACATCACCGTGTCCGCCACGGACAGCGTCGGCGCGTCGGGCTCGGATCAGATCACGGTCACCGTGCCCGAGCCTGGGATCCTGGCCGCCTTGCTGGCAGGGACTGGACTGCTCGGAACGCTCTCGCGCCGCCGAACTGGCGTAAGCCCGTTCAGCGGTGCCAGGCGTTCGAGCAGCTCACGCCGTTCCATCACGACATGCGTCGTCCCGTCTCGCCACAGCGTCTTGAGATGCAGACTCGTGGCGAGCGTAGTGGCGACTCGCCTCTTCGAGGAGCTCGATCGGATGCACGACTCGCGCGGCGATCCCGCGGCCTGCGAGGCCCGCGGCGAGCTGCATCGCGCAGCCGGGATTCGCCGTGGCGACGATCTCGGGCGCTGCGTCGCAGAGCGCGTCGAGCTTGGGCGCGAGCACCCGCGCGGACATCTCGGGATGGGTCAGGTTGTAGATCCCGGCAGCGCCGCAGCAGGCTTCGGGATTGCGGTGTGATATGAGCTCGAGCTTCGGGATCGCCTGCAGCAGATTCCGAGGCGCCGCCGCGATTCCCTGGGCGTGGATCAGATGACATGGATCGTCGTAACAGACGCGCCGGGGCATCGGCGAAAGCGCGAGCCGCGGTCCGACGTCGTCGAGAAACTCGAGCACGTCGCGCACCGCGCTGGCGAGCCCCGCCCCCTCGGCCCCGATCCAGTGCTCGAGCTCCTTCATTGCGGCACTGCAGCCCGCCGACGTCACGATCACGGCGTCGAGCTCGTCACGCTCGCCGCCCCGCGCGTCGCTAAACACCGTGAGATTCTTCCGCGCGAGCTCGCCCGCCCGTTCGAGGTCGCCCGCGTGCGCGTGCAGCGCCCCGCAACAGCCCTGGCCCTCCGGCACGATCACGTCGTAGCCAGCACGCGACAGCACGAGGCGCGCCGCGTCGTTCACGCGCCCGAAGAACTCCGGCATCACGCAGCCCTCGAAGAGCGCGACCCGACCGCGCCGCTGCCCCTCCGCCGGCGTGAATGACGGCATCCGGCGCCGCTCCGGGGCTGCGGGGATGCGTGGCAGGAGCAAGGCCCCCGCCGCCAATCGACCGGGCAGGATTCGCACGGCCAGCCGGTCGAGCCCGAGCCGCTGAACGAGGGCGAGCAGGCTCACGAGCAGACCGAGCCGTCCGCGCCGCGGGACGATCTCGCGCAACATGAAGCGCTCGATCAAGCGAGCGATGCGCCCGTCGGCCTGCTGGTCGCGCAATGCCGCGCGCGTCTTCTCGAGGATCTCGCCGTAGCGAACACCGGAAGGACAGGCGGTCTCGCAGGCCCGACAGCCGAGGCAGAGAAACGCCTCCTCGGCGAGCAGCGCCGGATCCGAGAGCCTTCCCTCGGCGTGCCCGCGCATGAGGTAGATGCGCCCGCGCGGTGACGAGGTCTCGCGGCCGGTGACGAGATAGGTGGGGCAGCTCTGGAGACAGAGCCCGCAATGGACGCAGTCGAGGGTCGCGGCGTGGATGCCCTCGCGGAGCTGGTCCACGAGCGGTGTGCACGGCAGATCGGCCTGCTCGTCTGCCCTCTCGTCTGAAGGGCGCATCCCGTCAGGTCCCCATCACGAAGCGACCCGGATTGAGGATCTGCCGCGGATCGAAGCGCTGCTTCAGCGCCGCGGCGACGCCGCGCGTCCCGGGCTGCTCGCCAAACACGTCGAGGCTCTCGTGCCAGCCGACCGGCAGCCATTCGAAGCTCGCATGACCGCCGCAGGACTCGGCCTTGTTCCTCAGCCGCATGAGCTCCTGCGGCTCGGCGAGCGCGCCGCGGGCCGAAACGACGCCGAGCCCGATGTCGATCGAAAGCGAGAGTCCCGCCGCGAGCACCGCCTCTCGCATCTCCTCGAGCCGCGTCGCGAGCACCCGTGCTCG
>JANNQH010000834.1:0-2039 GCA_031400655.1 Deltaproteobacteria bacterium
CTGTCCCAACGATGCCGTTCAGCGCCATCATCTCGTTGTAGGTGCCCTCGGGTCCGCCCTCGGCGCTCGCGCCGTTGTCGCCCGCGATGAAGAAGAAGAGCGTATTGTCGAGCTCGCCGATCGACTCGAGCTGAGCCACCAATCTTCCGACCTCCTGGTCGGTCTGCTCGCCGAAGCCGGCGAAGGTCTCCATCTGGCGTTCGAATAGCCGCTTCTGGTCGGCGCTCATGCTGTCCCAGGCGGGGATCTCCGCCGGTCGCGGCGTCAACTTCGCGTCGGCCGGGATGACCCCGAGCTTCTTCTGGCGCGCGAAGGTCTCCTCGCGCAGCTTGTCCCAGCCCTGGGCGAAGCGGCCCTTGTTCTTCGCGATCCACTCCTTGGGGACGTGGTGCGGGGCGTGCGTCGCCCCCGGCGCGTAGTAGAGATAAAAGGGCTTGTCCGGAGTCAGCGACTGTTGCGCGCTCACCCACTGGATCGCGTGGTCCGTCATGTCGGTCGTGAAGTGGTAGTCGGGCCCCGGCGTGTGCTCGACGCGCACCGAGCCATCGTAGAGGGCCGGCGCCCACTGGTTCGCTTCGCCGCCGATGAAACCGTAGAACTTCTCGAAGCCCGAATCCGTCGGCCAGCGATCGAAGGGGCCGGAGACGGAGACCTCCCACGGCGGCGTCTCGTGATATTTGCCGAAGGCCCCCGTGCTGTAGCCGTTCTGGCGGAGGATCTCGGCCAGGGTCGTGATCTCTTTCGGGCGCACACCCGTGTTGCCCGGGAAGGCCGTAGCCAGCTCCATGATGGCGCCGGCGTTGTTCGGGTGGTGGTTATGTCCGGTGAGGAGCGCCACGCGGGTGGGGCTGCAGAGCGCCGTCGTGTGGAAGCGATTGAATTTGAGTCCCTCGCTCGCGAGGCGCTCGAGGGTCGGCGTGCGCACCGGCCCGCCGAAGGCCGAGCTGTGGCCGAAGCCGAAATCGTCGATCAATACGATCACGACATTCGGCGCCCCCGCCGGCGCCTTCACCTCGAATCGCGGCGGCGCCTGCGCGTCCCGCGCATCGACGATCGTGATGGGCTTGACCTTCGGCTCCGGGATCGGGAGGACCGTCCGGTCGAGATCTTTCGCGGGCGCCGGATTGGGATGCACGACGCCGAGCGTCAAGCCCAGGAAAATGAGAAGGCCGATGTGTCGCATGGTCTCTCCGGATACTTGGGTGATGGCGTTTGATCTGGGCAGTTTGCCACTCAATACTTGAACATCGCATGCTGATTGTCGAGACTGCCTGCGTGTACGAAACGAAGCGTCGCCCAGCCGTCGGGTGACAGGGAGGCGAGAGATGTCACCGAGGTTCCTTCGGGCGTCCGGAGCGATTCGACTCACGACCGGGTTTGCGCTGCTCGTTCTCGCCCTCACCCTCGGCACAGGCTGCGCGTCGATCAAGGTCACCGACCGCGACGAATACAAGGGACCGAAGCTCGCGCGCCCCGACCAGATCCTGGTCCACGATTTCGCGGCGACCGTGGACGACCTTCCGGATTGGTCCGACGCGGCGAAAGCGAATGTCGATGCCCAGGCCCAGGCCACGCCGAAGGAGATCGAGGCGGGTCGGAAGCTCGGCGCCCAGATGACGACAGCGCTCGTGAAGCGAATCGCTGGAATGGGACTCCCGGCCGAGCGGGCCACCGCCGACTCACGACCCGCCGACGGGGACATCGTGATCGTCGGCTACCTCTCCTCGGTCGAGGAAGGCAGCGGCTTCAAGCGCGTGGTCATCGGCTTCGGGTCCGGCGCCGCCGAAGTCACGTCGTCGGTTGAAGGCTACCTCGCGACGCCGGAAGGGCTGCGCAAGCTCGGATCCGCCGAGACCACATCCGGAAAAGGCCGCTCGCCGGGCGTCGTCGTGCCGCTAATCGTGACGGTGGCGACGGCGAATCCGATCGGGTTGCTCATCACCGCACCCATCAAGATCGGCAGCGAGATGACCGGTCGCAGCACGGCGGAAGGCGTCGGCGAGAAGATGGCGGAAAAGATCGCCGACGAGCTCGAGATC
>JANNQH010000835.1:0-2868 GCA_031400655.1 Deltaproteobacteria bacterium
CGCTTCGCCGGCCAGACCGCGCGCTGAAGCGCCTGGATCTTCGCGCGCCCGACCGTCACGACCTGCGGGCCGAGGCGCGCGAACTCGAGCTGGCTGTCGGTGATCGGCTCGGCGTCGCGGCCTGCGAGGCGCGCGCTGACGACCGGTGCGCCGAGGCGCTCGAGCGTGACCCGCATCTCCTGCTCACAGCGGCCGACCACCGCACCGCTCACCGCGCAGCGCCGCCCGAGCCGCGGCCGCAGTGCGCCGAAGAGCGCCGCCGCGGCGGCGGGATCGAGATCGCGGATCGAAGTCACCATGCTGCCGGCGTTCGGCCAGGGGCCGACTGGCCAGGCGGTCGCCGTCACGGGGCCGAGCTGCGCCCGGGGCTTCTCCTGCGCGACGAGTCGCGCGCTCTCGATGGCCGAGTCGAGCCAGGCATCCGGGACCATCTCGGCCGCGAGCTGCGGGTCGAGCATCGCGAGATTGATGATCTGGGGGAGGGCCGGCGCGATCTGCGAGAGCGCCTCTTCGTCCAGGGCGTCGAGGGGGGTGCTGGTTGCCGGAGGGCCGGCCGAATGGACAGTCGGCCGGCCGGCCGGATCGACGGCCTGCGACGTGCCGGGGCCAGCGAGCGCGATGACGATCAGCGATGGAAAGAGTGCCAACAAGCTGAGACCGGTGATGCGATCGATCATTTCACTCCATCCCCCCGCTGAATCGTTTCCCCGTCGCCCGCGCGATCGCGGACACTGCACCGACCCACGACACCCGGCCGCGCGCCAAGGTTCCGTCTACCTGCTTCCCGGTCCCGCGCGCTTCTGGCATGCTGCGCCCGGGAGGTTTCGCATGTCCGCCCCGCAACCGATCTTCGCAGCCCATCACCCCTCGTTCCGACTCCCCTTTCGACTCTCCTTCGGACCCGGAAAGAGGGCCCTCGCCCTGCTCGTCGCGCTCGCCCTCGCGTCGCTCCAGGCCTGCAGCCATTCCGGCGGCCAGCCCGGCAGCGGCCAGAGCGAGAGCCAGCGCAAGCAATCCGAGACGATCTTCGAAATTGCGATGATCCCCGACACCCAGAACTACGTCGACTACTCCCACCAGCGCGCCGAGGGCTTCGTGTTCGACGCGAGCCACCTCATGCTGGAGCAGATGCGCTGGGTCGCTTCGCACGGCCGCGCGCAGGGCGGCAAGATCGCCTTCGTGGCCGCCGTGGGCGACGTCTGGCAACACCAATCGCTCCCGATCGACAAGGAGCATGCCGACCGCGGCATGGGCTCCGTCCCGAATCCGCTCTTCGCGGGCCATTTCGACCCGACGCCGAAGACGCAATCGATCGAGATCCCGAAGGCAATCGACGCTTATCAGATCCTCGCCGACGCGGAGATGATCTTCGGCGTCGCGCCGGGCAACCACGACTATGACGCGATGTGGAGCTCGGATCAGTTCCCGCCCAACACGAAGAAGCCGAGGAAGGAGCTCGACTGGTCGGTCGAGGACATCGGCATGCTGCACGTCGGCGGCCTCGATAATTTCCGCTCGGCCTTCGGTGACGACAAGCCCTTCTTCAAGGGCAAGCCCTGGTACGTCGCGAGCTTCCGCGGCGGAGCGAACAGCGCCCAGGTCTTCACGGCCGGGGGCTATGAGTTCCTCCATTTCGCCCTCGAGATGCACGCGGGCGACGAGGTCGTCGCGTGGGTCGAGTCGGTGATGGCGAAATATCCGGGCCGCCCGACGATCCTCAGCACCCACGACTTTCTCGATACCGCGGGTCGCCGCCATCCGAATCCGATCATCGATCTCGACCGCGTAGATCCCGACGAGCACAACAGTGCCGAGGAGCTCTTCCAGAAGCTGATCGCGAAAAACGATCAGATCTTCCTCGTCCTCTGCGGCCACCAGCACGGCCAGAGCTTCCGCGTTGATGCGAACGAGCAGGGCCACGAGGTCTATCAGATGCTCGCCGACTATCAGGACCGCGGTCAGACGGGGCTCGATTCGGGGCAGCCCATCGATCCGTTCCTGCGCGGGCCGACGGGGATCGGCGACGGCTGGCTGCGGATGCTGCGCTTCGAGACTGGCGGCGTCGCGCCGCGGATCGACGTGCGGACGTATTCGACGCATTACCGCGAGCTCTCGAGCGAGCTCAAGCATTATGCCGACTGGTACCGGCCCCACGAGCAGCCGGAGATGACCGACGCCGAGTTCCTGGCCGCCGAAGAGTTCACGATTCCGCTCGTCGATTTCCGCGAACGCTTCGGCCAGCCGAAGCTCTGATTCCGAGGCGTATGGCCCGCTACGAACGCAAAGATCGACTCCACCAGCGCGCGAAGGACGAGGGCCTGCGCTCGCGGGCGGCCTACAAGCTGGATGAGCTCCAAAAGGAGTGGAAGCTGCTGCGGCCGGGTCAGCGCGTCTTCGATCTCGGCTGCTGGCCCGGCGGCTGGCTCGAGGTGGCGGCACGGCTCGTGGGACCGACCGGGCGGGTCGTTGGCGTGGACCTCGCGGCGGTCGAGCCGCCGATTCCGGCGGCCCAGGTCGTCTCGCTGGTCGGTGACCTCGAGGATCCGCAGATCGCTGCGAAGCTAGGCGAGGCGCTCGGGGCCGAGCGCGCCGACGTCGTCCTCTCGGACGCGGCGCCGAAGCTGACCGGCGTGCGCGAGCGGGACCGCGCGAACGAGGAGCGGCTGCTCGAGGCGGTCGAAGCCCTGTTGCCGCGGCTGCTCGTGAAGGGGGGAGCCTTCGTCGTGAAGATCCTCGAAGGGCCCGAGGCGCAGGTGATCGACAAGCGGATTCGCGCGTCCTTCGAGCAGGCGAAGACCGTGAAGCTCGACGCGACCCGCAAGGGCAGCAGCGAGCGCTACCTCGTCGCCCGGGGCTATCGCGGCCCCG
>JANNQH010000836.1:0-2073 GCA_031400655.1 Deltaproteobacteria bacterium
GCCGTCCGCCTTCGCGATCCGGGGATCGGGCTTCGGATCGCCGGGGCGCGGCGGGGGGCACGGGAACTTCGCCTCCCACATCCGGACCGAGCGCGCGTTCGGATCCGCGCCGAGGATCTCCTCCATGATCGTCGTCCCGGAACGCGGGAGCCCGACGACGAAGACGGGCGCGTCGATCTTCTCCTTTGCGACCTCGGGATGGCGCTTGTACCAGTCGATCACCCGCAGTCGGCCCTCGAGATGGATCAGCAGATCGGAGCGCGTCATCAGTCGGCCGACGAGGTGGAGATCGGCGAGGCGCTCGAGATCGTCGAGCAGGATCCGGAACGGCTCGCGCCAGCTGTCGTCTCCGAAATCCTCGAGACCCGTATTGGCCCTCGCCGTATCGAGGAGCGAGCCCTCGTCGAGGAGCACGACGCCGCGCGCGTCGATCGCGCTACCCATCGCGTTTGCTCCGCGCACCCACTCGGGCCGCGGTCGCGGCTGGTATCGCAGCGGGGCGCCCGTTTCGCTCGTCATGCCGATCTCCTCGCGCGCTCGCTCGCTCGCGTGATCGCTCACGCCTTCTGCATGAAATACGGGTCGAGCGTCTGCCCGTCCGGCGGACTGAAATACGTCTGCACCCGCTTGATACGGCCATCGTCCCCGATCCAGTAGAGCTCGATCGAATCCATCGCGATCTTCGCGCCGTCGACAGTCCCGTGATTGCGCACATGGACCGCCGCCTGGTCGAGGCAGACCTGCATGAAGACCACTTCGAGGCGCCAGTCGTGTCCCGGCTGGAAGGAGCGGTCCCACGACGCCTCGACGGCCGCGAGCCCCTTTTTCTCGGGCCCGCCGACGGGGTCCTGCATGACGATATCGGGATGCCAGTTCGCCACCCAGCGACTGCGATCCTTCGCGTTCCACGCTTCGAAGTGGGTTCGGAGCGCGTTCTCGACCTGGGCTCGTGTGGGCATGTCGGCCTCCAGTTGGAATGCAGGGGACGATAACAAGAACGAAAAAGGGCGCGGCATCCAGAGATGCCGCGCCCCGATCCTGTCTCGAGCGATTCGTCTTGGAGGGTCCGGGCTTCTCGCCACGGCCGCCTCGCAGATGAGCCGCTTAGAACGCGTAGTACATCTGCGCGATCCCAGCGAGGCTGTCTTGATCCCCGCTGTTGCTGATGAACGTCCGTGCGTCCTCCTCGAGCTCGCGGTCGTAGCGGAGCTCCGCGCGAATCACGAGTCCCTCCGTCAGGGTGTGGTCGAGGGTGGCCGTCGCCGTGACGTACTTCTGATCGTCCGAGATGTCCGTTGCGAGCACGTTGGCTTCCTGAGTCAGGTACTCGAGGCGGCCACCGATTCCGGTGTCGTCGGTGATACCGAAGCGGCCCGCGGTCGCGATACCGAACTTGTCGCCGTCCTTCACGTCCGAGCCGAAGTTGCGGACCCAGTCGAAGTTGATCCAGCCCGTGAAGCTGTCGGTGGGCGCATAGGTCACCACGACGTCGAAGACCGATGTATTGCAGGCCGTCGACGTATTATCGCAACGGATCGCAGTCGGGTCCTGACCGACGACCGCACCGACGTTGAAGCCGAACTTGTCGCCCGCGAACTTGAGCTGCGCGATACCCGCCTTCTCCCGATCCACACTGATGTTCGTGTCGCGATAGACCTCGTTCACGACACCCGTGATGAGGGTCAGGCTGTCCGTGAGCCCGGTCGTGGCCGTGACGCCGGTGTACGTGAAGGGCTGCAGCTTCTGGAACACGACACCCTCGGTCACGTTGAGGTTGACGTTCGTTTGCAGCACCTCGGCCCCGAGCCCCGTCGCGAGCTTGCCGGCATCGAAGCGAACGCCGCTTCCGATCGGGGCGAGATAGCTGACGTAGCCCGTGTAGAGCAGACCCGAATCGCGGCCGGCATCATTGCTGCCACCCGAGCGCGCCTGCTGCTCCGCCGTCTCACCGTAGACGATATCCGCGTGAAATCCCGCGCGGCTCTCTTCGGTCGGTGTCTTGTCCAGCGTGATCCACAGCTGGTCGAGCTGGAAGCTGTCGGCGTTCTTGTGCGTGAAGTACGGGTCGTTGAT
>JANNQH010000837.1:0-9285 GCA_031400655.1 Deltaproteobacteria bacterium
CCCCAGCGGACTGAAAAGTCTGCGCGCTTTCGCCCAGATAGCCGAGTGCTCTCGCGTCGCCCGAGAAGCGAGATCGAGGGGAGCTGCGTCGCCTCATAGATAGAAAGCAGCCCCGAGCTGCCTCGAGAGGACGAGTCGGTCACGACCGCCTGGCGTGGCCGGAAGGCGTGCCGACGGAGCAGCGATTACGCTGCGCGGGCATGTCGCAATCGCTTCCCCGTGCGCGCCCGGAGTCGACCGCGCCATTCCCTTTCTTCGAGGCGGGACTCGTCGGCGCGGGCGGTGCGATCGGGGCCGTTTTGCGCGCGGCCGTCGCGGCGTGGGTTGCCGCGGCGGGTGCACCGGGCCTGTTGGCCACCCAGCTCGTGAATCTGTTGGGCGCGTTCGCACTCGGCGTCCTCGTCGCCTGGCTCGAGCAGCACGGGCAGAGGCCATATTGGCGGGCCTTCCTCGCCGTCGGCGGCCTGGGCTCGTTCACGACCTTCTCGACCCTCGTCGACGAACGGCGAGCCGTCGCGGCCGCGACATCGGCGGGTGTCGCCCTGCTTTTCCTGGCGGCCTCGCTGGCGCTGGGAATCGCCAGCTTCCGCGCAGGCGAGCTCGTGGCTGAGCACACCTCCTGCGCAGGACCGAATCGCGCTAGCCGACGCGACGCGAAGCGGAACACGGTGGACGCGTCATGAACGAGTCCCTCGACGGGATCATCCTCGCTGCGATCGCGGCGGGGGGCGTCCTGGGTGCCTGGCTCCGCTGGGCCCTCCTCCGGATCGCCACCCGCATCCCGGTGGGCGGACGCCAGGGAATCGACCCCGGGTACGCGACCCTGGCAGCGAATCTGCTCGCCTGCGGTCTGCTCGGTTGGCTGGTCTCGACCCCCTGGCTGGCCGCGGTCCCCTCGGAGGCGGCCCGTTCCGCCCTGCCCGCCTTTGCGATCACCGGCGTGTGCGGATCGCTCTCCACCTTCTCGACCCTTTGCGCAGACGCGACGGGCCAGGCACGGCGCGGCTCGCGGGGCCGAGCGGCGCTCTACCTTTTGGCTCACGTTGTCGGGGGCCCCCTCGCGCTCTGGTCGGGCAGCCTGCTCGGGCGCTGAAAAGAAACCCGGTGCGGCTGCCAGCGCGCCTCGATGGGTCGCGGGCAAGTCGTTACACTCGGGCGGCTTTTTGGTCGACGGCAGCGATCCCGAGGGACCCGCCTGCCGCGTCCCAGGACACACCGAACGCCCGTGTCACCCACCGCTCGAGCAGCGCTCGAAGCAGCGGGAGGCACGGACCACCGCGCGACTCGAGCGCCCACGAACGTGAGCCCATGCCCGACAGCGAGTTTTCGCTCCACAATCCCCTGGCCCGAACCGCCCCCGAAACGCTCGTCGCGAAGAGCCCCGCGAAGCAGGGACAGACCGTCTACGACGCTGCCCTCGCGATGGCCAGCGAGCTCAACGCCCGGCCGCTCGCGGGCGGTGGACCGGCTCGGGTGCGCGTGCAGCACGCCAAGAACCGCATGACGGTCTGGGAGCGGATCAAGGTACTGACCGACCGGGAGCCCACGATCCTCTGGCGCAACTGGGGCCCGGAGCTCGACGGCGCCTCGATCGTGACCGGGATCCTCGACATCGACGGCCGCGACGTCGCCGTCTACGGCCATGACTTCACTGTCCGCGCCGGCTCGATGGACGCGACCAACGGCGCCAAGCTCGCGCGCCTGATCTACATGGCGGGCGAAAAAGGCCTGCCGCTGATCGGCATGAACGATTCCGCGGGCGCCTTCGTGCCGGCGGGCGTCGGCGGACTCGATGGTTATTCGGAGGCGTTCACGGCATTGCGCAAGATCAGCGGCATCGTGCCCGCGATCAGCCTGATGTTCGGCTACAACGCCGGCGGTGGCGCCTATCTCCCGCGCCAGGGCTCATTCATGATCCAGTGCGATGAGACCTTCATCGGATTGACCGGCCCGGGCGTCGTGAAGAGCGTCCTCGGCGAGGACGTCAGCGCGGACGATCTCGGCGGTCCCCGCGTCCACGGCGCCAGCGGCGTCTGCGATCTCATCACCCACGACGAGCTGGGCAGCCTGCGCACGGCCCTGCGACTGCTCGGCTATCTGCCCGACAACAACCGCGTCCACGCCCCCTTCCACTCGAGCTCGGATCCGATCGATCGCTACACCGAGGACGAGGACCGTCTGTTCCGCCGCACGTTCGACTCGCCCGCCGGCATGAACGCGCCGATGGACATCACGCTCTACATCCAGCAGATCTGCGACCACGGCGAGTTCTTCGAGATCCAGCCCCAGCGCGCCCGCAACATGATCACGGCCTTCGGCCGCCTGGGCGGCTGGGTCACCGGCTTCGTCGCCAACAACTCGGCCGTCTCCTCGGGCCAGATCGACATCGACGCGGCGCTGAAGGCCACGCGCTTCATCCGCTTCTGCAACCTCTACAACATCCCGCTCTTGTTCATCGAGGACACGACGGGCTTCCTGCCCGGTACCGAGCAGGAGAAGCGCGGCATCATTCAAGCCGGCCGCAAGCTCCTCGACGCCATCATCGACGTGCGCACTCCCCGCATGACGATGATCATCCGCAACGCCTTCGGTGGCGCCTACGCCGCCTACAACTCGCATTTCACCGGCGCCGACATCGTATTCGCGATGCCGATGGCGCGGGTCGCGGTGATGGGCGCGGCGGGCAAGGATTTCGTTTTCAAGAACGAGCTGCGCGCGATCGCCGACGGCCACAAGAAGGCCCTCGCAAACAAGCTCCCGGCCGCCGACGCCAACCGCGAACGGGATCAGGCGCTGGCGGCCCTGAACGCCCGCTACGAAGAACAGCTGATGAATCCCAAAGAAGCGCTCTCGCTCGGCAGCGTGAGCCGGATCGTGATGCCGGGGGAGAGTCGGCGAGTGCTCGCCCGCCACCTCGATTTCCTGATGCGACGGTACCAGCCGGCCCCGATGAGTGGACCGCAGCGAGAGCACGAGTAGAGCGAGAAATGAAATGCTGAATCGCAAGGGTGAGAGAATCCGCGCAGCCGAGGCCGAGTCCGCCTGGGCCAGGTCGTTCGACGCCAGCGACGTCAAATGTCTCGTCGTGTGCCGCGGGCCGGTGCGCAAGGAGGCTTTCGACGTCTTCGACGAAATCGGCGTCCGCGAGTACGGCATGCTGCTGTCCGAGAAGGACTCGGTCGTCTATCCCCGCTGTCTCGCCCCCGAGCTGCGCAGCCTGCGATTCCCGAGCAACGTCCACCGCGTCGCCGACTACATGGGCGCCGGCCAGGAGGAGAAGCTCGCCCGCATCCGCGAGATCATCGAAATCGCCGAGTCGCACGGCTACACGCATATCTTCGCCGGCTACGGCTTCATGGCCGAGGACGCCGACTTCATCTCGGCGATCGAAGCCTCGACGGTCCGCTTCATCGGTCCCTCGGCCCACGTGCTGCGCAGCGCCGGCGCGAAGGACGAGGCCAAGAAGCTCGCCCGTTCGCTCGGCAACGCCGTCGTCCCCGGCGTCGACAACCCGTCCGCCCTGGCGCTGCTCGAGCGCGCAGGAGACCAGAAGGCCCTCGAGCGGTTGGCGTCGCAGCAACGCCTCGATTTCCGCTGGGATCCCGCCGTCGAGCTGGGCGAGAACGCCGAGCGACTGCTGCAGGCGGGCTATGCGAAGTCGGTCGAGCTCGTCACGATCGAGGAGCTCCAGAAGATCGCCGAGCGCGAGTCGATCGCGATCTGGCAGAAATATCCCGGCCGGCGCATCCGCTACAAGTGCATCGGCGGTGGCGGCGGCAAGGGTCAGCGCGTCGTCTCCGAGGCGCCTGAGACGGCAGCCGCGGTGATGGATATCCTGGCTGAACAGAAAGTCCTCGAGCCCGGCTCGAACCGGAACTTCCTGATCGAGCTGAATCTCGAGACGACGCGCCACAACGAGATCCAGGTCGTCGGCAATGGCGACTGGTGCATCTCGATGGGCGGCCGCGACTGCTCGATCCAGATGCGCGAGCAGAAGCAGCTCGAGTTCTCGCTCACCGATGAACTGCTCGAGGTCGCCGCCCGCGAGACCGGGAACCCCGCACACCGCGCGAACCTGACGAAGGAGCGCGCGACGCTCGCCGCGATGGAGCAGGACGGCGTTCGCTTCGGCGAGGGTGTCGAGCTCGACAACGTGTCGACCTTCGAGTGCATCGTCGAAGGTTTCGATCATTTCTTCATGGAGATGAACACCCGCATCCAGGTCGAGCACGGCTGCTCAGAGCTCGTCTACAAGCTGCGCTTCACGAACCCGGACGACCCGACGGACTACTTCGAGGTCGAGCGGCTGATCGAGACGATGGTGCTGCTGGCACTGCACGGGAGGCGGTTGCCAAAACCGCGGCGGATCGTGCGGGCGGTGTCGGCCGCGGAAGTTCGGGTGAACGCCGTGAACGCGGCGCTGCAGCCCCATGCCGGCGGCGTCATTCGCGGCTGGTCGAAGGCCCTGCCTTTCGAGCACCGCGACGACCAGGGCATCGGTACCCGCAATCCCGACACCGGATCGTTTCCCTACTACAACCTGGCCGGCGCCTACGATTCGAACATCGCTCTCGTGCTCTGCACGGGCGAGAGCCGCCGCGAGAACCTCGAGCACCTCTCGGAGATCCTTCGCCGGATGGAGCTTCGCGGCGACGACCTCCAGACGAGCGTGCCGCTCCACTACGGGCTCGTGAACTGGACGCTCGGCGTCGAGCCCATGATGAAGCCCAACACGCGCTTCATGGAGCCCTACCTCGCGGCGGTCGGTGCACTGCAGATCCTGGCGCGGGACGTCGATCTCGAGCTCGCCGCGGGCGAGCTCGGCAAGCAGCTTCCTGGCAAGCCCGCCCGAGAGGCCTTCGCAGCCCAGGAGACCTTGTACCTGCGGCCCCTCGGACGTCTGCTCGGCGATCCGCACGCCCTCGCCGGCTTCCTCGGTCTACACGATGGCCGGCTTTGGAAGCGCAAGGGCGCGAGCATCGAATTCACTGCAAATCCAATCACTTTGCTGCGAGCGATCTATCACTACCTGAACATGGAGCCCGCGCCCGGGAAGCCGCCGAGCGAGACGATCTGGGCCCACGACGACGAGTTGCTGAGTGAAGCCGAGGCGTTCTATGCGGAGCTGGCGAAGAAGCTCGGGAGCAGCGAGTGGCCGGACCTTGCCGAGCGACTCGCGAGTCCCTCGGCAGCCGCGAGCCTCGGGAGCGACGCCATCGCCGCCGCGTGTCGCGCAAGCCATCGCGGATTCCAGCTGGCGACGCCGCTGCTGCTCATGATTCCGCGCCTCGGTATTCAGTCCGAGCTACTCGACATCACGATCAACGACGCCCTCGCGCCCGTCTTTCCAAAGCGCTTCCTCGACGACGAGCAGGCGGCGAACCTGCGCCGCGCCCTCGCCCCGCCGCCCAAGGCGAGTGCTAACGAGATCGTGGCACCGACCGGCGGCTCGTTCTACTCGCGTGAAGCCCCGCATCTGCCGTTGCTCATCTCGGAAGGCGACCACTTCGAAGCCGGGCAGCCGCTCTTCGTCATCGAGGTGATGAAGATGTTCAACAAGGTGCTCGCCCCCTTCGCCGGGACACTGAAGAAGAGTCTGATGCTCGATGCGGACGGCGCCGTCGTCCGCGCGGGCCAGGCGATCTTCGAGATCGACCCCGACGAGGTGATCGTCGAGGAGTCGGCAGAGGAGCGCAGCAAGCGACGCAAGCGTGTGACGCTCGCGGCCCTCGAGCTCTGAACGCACATCGGCTGCCGCCCGCCTGCTCGATGGAATGCTCCATTTCAGATCGAAAGGCGGGAATCCGCTTCACTGTTTCAATCTGAACGCCGAAATCCCATGGAGTTCGAAGCGTGGTCATCGAGGGGTGGACTGCGCTGGCACGAAAGGGGCCAGCATGTCCATGCGAATCGGTTCGAGCGGCATCTCCTACGCAGCCATCCGCTACCTCCACCAGGCCGAGACCGACGTCGCTCGCTCGAGTGCGCGGCTCGCCTCCGGGCGCCGGATCAAGAGCGCCGCCGACGACCCTGCGGGCCTGGCCATTGCGGACCGCTTCCGGGCCGAGGTCGCGAGCCTTTCCCGCGCCCAGCGGAATACCTCCGACGGCATCGGACTCGCGCAGGTGGCCCAGTCCGGCCTATCGGAGATCGCCTCGCTGCTGTCGGACGCCCGCGCCCTGGCGGTGCAATCGTCGTCCGGGTCGCTCGGGGGCCAGACCCGCGCGCAGCTCGACAGCCAGCTCCAGGCGATCCTGGACGACATCGATGCAATCGCCTCGAACACGAGCTTCGGGCGCTTCAATCCCCTCGCCGACGATTCGCTCCAGGTCGCCCTCGCCGTGGGCACCCAGACGGGCGACACGATCACCGTCTCGGGCGCCGACGCCGGAACCTCTGCGATCGGCGTCGGAAGCCTTGCCATCGCGACTTCGGGCGGTGCGGCTGCGGGCCTCGCGACGCTCGACACGGCGATCTCGCAGGTCAGCGCCCTCGCCGCCCGCTTCGGCATCGCCGAAAATCGGCTCGAGTCGCGCTCGCGTCTGCTCGGCGCGCAGATCGAAGCCCACTCCGCCGCCGAATCCCGCATCCGCGATACCGACTTCGCCCTCGAGACCGCCCGGCTCACACGCTCCCAGATCCTCCAGGAAGCGGCGGTCGCGGTGCTCGGCCAGGCGACTGCCAACATGCGGATCGTGCTGCGCCTGCTCGATTAGCCAGTGTGCGGCGCCTCGCTGGCCGGTCCGGGGCACAAGTCGTAGAATCCGCCGCATCCCGGACCGTCGGCGCCGCCTCCCCGGGCGCGCGACATCACACGATGGCTGCGGCCGTCCCGAGGCTGCGATGTTCTCCCTGCGCGGAGCGCCCGCCCATTCGGACGCAAGGCGAAGGCGACTCCTGCTGGCGCTGCAAGCACTGGCGCCGTCGCTGCGCGATCTCGAAAGCGAATTCGTCTATCTGTTCGAGGCCGAGCGCGAGCTGACGCCGCGCGAATCGGCGGTGCTCGCAGATCTGCTCGATTCGCGGGGACCCATTCGCGAGGGCACGCCCGGCATCCTCGAGCGCCTCGTCTTCCCGCGCCTGGGCACGATCTCGCCCTGGTCCTCGAAGGCAACCGACGTCGTGCACGGCTCCGGGCTCGACGTCGTGAGCCGGGTCGAGCGGGGCGTGCTGTTCCGGTTCCGGGGTCCGGTCGCCGCGGACGAACTCGGCGTCATCCTGTCCCGTGTCCACGACCGCATGACCGAGGGCGTATTCGAGGACATCGCCGCGGCCGGGGCCCTCTTCCAGCACGCGCCCCCGGCGCCGTTCCGGACCGTCGACGTCCTCGCCCGCCGCCACGACGCGATCCGCGAGGCCGACCGTGCCCTGGGATTCGCCCTCGCCGCCGACGAGATCGACTACCTCGTCGACCACTTCACCGCCCTCGGCCGCAATCCGACCGACGTCGAGCTGATGATGTTTGCCCAGGCGAACTCAGAGCACTGCCGCCACAAGATCTTCAACGCCGACTGGACGATCGACGGCCGGCCCCGAGAGCAGTCACTCTTCGCGATGATCCGGAATACGACGAGGCAGTCTCCCGACGGCGTCCTCTCCGCCTACTCCGACAATGCCGCGGTCATCGTCGGCACCACCGGCGGGCGTTTCATGCCCGATCCCACGACCGGACGTTATGTGCAGATCGACGAGGCGACGCCGATCCTGATCAAGGTCGAGACCCACAATCACCCGACCGCGATCTCGCCCTTCCCCGGTGCTGCAACCGGCTCGGGCGGCGAGATCCGCGACGAAGGTGCCACCGGCCGCGGCGGCAAACCCAAGGCCGGTCTCACCGGCTTCAGCGTCTCGAACCTGCTGATCCCGGGCGCCCGCAAGCCCTGGGAGCTCGACCCGGGCAAGCCCGGCCGCATCACTTCGGCTCTCGACATCATGCTCGAGGGCCCGCTGGGCGGCGCCGCCTTCAACAACGAGTTCGGCCGTCCGAATCTCGCCGGCTATTTCCGGACCTTCTGCCAGGAGGTCGAAGGCGAGTCGGGGCGCGAGGTGCGCGGCTACCACAAGCCCATCATGCTCGCGGGCGGGATCGGCCAGGTCCGCCCGATGCACGTCGAGAAGCGGATCGCCAAGCCGGGCGACAAGGTCGTCGTCCTCGGCGGACCGGCGATGCTGATCGGGCTCGGCGGCGGCGCGGCGTCGTCGATGGCGACCGGCCAGAGTCACGAAGACCTCGACTTTGCCTCGGTCCAGCGCGGCAATCCGGAGCTGGAGCGCCGCTGTCAGGAAGTGATCGACCACTGCGTCGCGCTCGGCGATGACAACCCGATCCTCTCGATCCACGACGTCGGCGCGGGCGGCCTGTCGAACGCGATCCCCGAGATCCTCGACCAGAGCGAGCTCGGCGGTGTCATCGACCTGCGCGCGATTCCGAATGACGAGCCCGGGATGAGTCCGCTCGAGATCTGGTGCAACGAAGCGCAGGAACGTTACGTGGTGACGCTCGCGGCCGCCGAGGTCGAACGTTTCAGCGCCATTTGTGTGCGCGAGCGTTGTCCCTTCGCGGTGGTGGGCGAAGCGACGGCCGAGCGGGTCCTGCGCGTCGTCGATGGGATGCGGCCGGGGCGACAGCGCTCGGATGTGCCGGGCGAGCCCATCGAGATGCCCCTCGAAGTCCTGCTCGGAAAGCCGCCGCGCATGCGCCGGGACGTAAAGCGCAAGCTGCGTCGCCGGAGTGGCTTCGATTTCGAAGCGCTCGATCCCGCCGAGGCCGCTCGCCGCGTGCTGCAGCTGCCCACCGTCGGCGACAAGATGTTCCTCATCTCGATCGGCGACCGCACGGTGACGGGCCTCGTGACCCGCGACCAGTGCGTCGGGCCCTGGCAGGTGCCGGTGGCGGACGCGGCGATCACGCTCGCGGCCCACGTGGGCTTCAGCGGAGAGGCCATGGCGCTCGGCGAGCGGACCCCGCTGGCGCTGCTCGATGCGGCGGCGTCGGCGCGCATGGCGGTTGCCGAATCGCTCACGAATCTCGCTTCGGCGCCGGTGCCCTCGCTCGCGAGCGTGCGCCTCTCGGCGAATTGGATGGCGCCGGCCGGCTACGCCTCGGAGGACGCCCTGCTCTACGACGCGGTCGAGGCCGTCGGCCTCGAGCTCTGTCCCGCCCTCGGCATCGCGATCCCCGTCGGCAAGGACTCGATGTCGATGCGCACCGTCTGGAACGAGGCGGGTGAGGAGAAGAGCGTCACAGCCCCGATCTCCCTGATCGTGACGGCGGTCGCGCCGGTC